>SMXK01000124.1 GCA_004356265.1 Bacteroidota bacterium | reverse complement strand
GACCGGCCGCGCGAAATCCATCCACGATTGTGCGCCGGCGAGCATCATAGGCCAATCGCATTCGTTCAACATCGTCCTGGCATTGTTCAATTGCAGCGACAGCTGCCCACTGACTTGCAGTAGGGGCGCTCATAATGATATACTGATGCAGTTTATACATGGCTTCGCAAACAACCGGCGGAGCACACACATAACCGACGCGCCATCCGGTCATTGCGTAGGCTTTTGAAAAGCCACCAAGTAATACGGTTCTTTCACGGAGAGCCTCGATTGCCGGAAGGCAGGTGTGACCGGCTATTAGAGCCTGTCCATAAATAAGGCGGTCGTAGATCTCATCCGACAATACGATTAAGTCGTGTTTTACCACCAGCTCTGCAATTTCCTCAATATTTTCTCGTCGAAGAACCGCGCCAGTGGGATTGCTTGGATACGACAAAAACAACATCTTAGACCGGGGAGAAATGCAGGCTTCAATATCAGCCGCAGTAACCTGGAATTCAGTTTCCACCGATGTTGGAACGTACTTGACCGTAGCGCCCGCAAAAATGGCAGTAGGCCCGTATGAAACAAAACATGGCTCCGGGATCAGGATTTCGTCACCCGGCTCCAAAAGGGCCAACATGGCAAGTTGAACAGCTTCACTTACACCAACCGTCACGAGGATTTCTGAACCAGGATCGTACTGTACACCGTAGCGCCCCATGATTTCGGTAGAAATTACTTCTCGCAGTTCAGAAATACCGGAATTCGACGTATACCCTGTCAATCCACGATCCATAGACCGCTTTGCCGCCTCAATAATCGGCTCTGGCGACACGAAGTCTGGCTCCCCGATTCCAAGGGTAATCACGTCCTCCATGGTTGCCGCGATTTCAAAAAAACGGCGTATTCCACTTGGAGGGACGTCTTTTACGCGGGAAGTTAGTCGTGATGAAAAATCCATTGATCTGCCTCGCTCTGATGCAATATTCAGTCTTACGGGTACGGCTTTTGTTCGGGACCGGAATATATGATAGCTGGAGTTTGGGGAGCGATAAATCTGTATTGGTTTGTCAGCTCCTTAGGGTAGAATTCGCCATTCCGACACAATACTAATGTGGCTCCCCTTCCCAATATGACTTAATTTATTGGCAGCGAAAATGAATTCAATCATATACCAGAACCTAGGAATGGCCGAAACACATAAGAATTATATCGATGGTCTATGGCAGGATGCCGCTACGGGAGCAACTTTTAAAGACATCAATCCAGCTCGCAATGCTGACGTCATCGGCAATTTCCCTGAATCAGGAGTTGAAGATGTGGATGATGCCGTTCGTGCCGCGCGGCATGCATTTAAAAAGTGGAGTCGTCGGCCCGCTCCTGAACGCGGAGACATTTTGCGTCGCATTGGAGATTTGCTGACTGAGAGAAAGTCAGAATTGGCATTCCAGATGACGCGCGAGATGGGCAAGCCGTTCTTCGAGACGAAGGGAGACGTGCAGGAGGCAATTGATACCGCTTACTACGCAGGCACTGAAACCCGTCGTCTTTTCGGCCGCACTGTACCCAGCGAGATGCCCAATAAATTCAATATGAGTTTGCGTCGGCCCATCGGTGTCTGCGGTGTGATTACCGCCTGGAATTTCCCGGTGGCCGTGCCAACATGGAAGATGTTTCCAGCCCTGGCCTGCGGCAACACAATCGTTTTTAAGCCGAGCGAGATGGCGCCTCATAGTGGCGCTCTCCTCGTTCAGATTATGGCAGACGCGGGTGTTCCTCCCGGAGTTCTGAATCTTGTACAGGGTTCTGCAAACGCTGGCCGTGCTCTGGTCGAACATCCTGATGTAAACCTTGTAAGTTTTACCGGGTCAACGGTTACCGGGTCTAAAATCGGTGAAACGTGTGGGCGAATGCATAAGAGACTTTCGCTTGAGATGGGTGGAAAAAATCCCATGATCGTACTGGCAGATGCTGACCTGGATCTTGTGATAGATGGTCTGGTCTGGGGTGCGTTTGGGACAACCGGCCAGCGATGTACGGCGACCAGTCGTCTGATCGTTCATGAAGATGTTCATGACGAACTCGTTGAAAATCTTCGTCAACGTGCTGTCGCGCTAAAACTCGGATACGGAAATGACGACGATACGGAAATGGGCCCTGTGATCAATCAGGCTGCTATGGATAAAATCCAGTCCTACATGGACATCGCAAAGGATGAGGGTGCTGAGATTTTGACGGGTGGAAAACCGGCTTCAGGTGAGGGTTTAGATGACGGGTTTTTCTTCGAACCGACCATTTTGACTGGAGTGACTCCGGAAATGCGTGTGGCGAAAGAAGAGATTTTCGGTCCGGTGTTATCTGTTTTGTCAATTTCCAGTTACGAAGAGGCCGTTCAGGTTGCTAACAATATTGAGTTCGGCCTGTCCTCCTCCCTCTATACGTCTGATGTCACGACTGCTTTTAAAGCTATGCACGACATCGAGGCGGGGATTACTTACATCAACGGTCCTACGATCGGGGCCGAGGCTCACATGCCATTCGGTGGAGTCAAAGGAACCGGTAATGGTCACCGGGAAGGCGGTTGGGAAGTATTCGATTTTTACTCTGAGACCAAAACCGTATACGTGGACTACAGCGGCCAACTTCAAAAAGCCCAGATAGACAACGTCGACGATTGATTTACGGGGGGAGCCAGCGTTCGAGCGGGACAATAATAACAATTCAGTAACATCGGTCTGATGTTCCGCAGCGGGGCGAGTGGCTATTTTGGTTACAAAGAAATCAACCATTTACTCATCACTCTACTTACGGACATCATGTCAATGGTTCATCGGGGAGCATTTTGTGCTTCCGTGTTATTGCTTTTTCTCAGCGCAGGAGGTTTGCGGCCGGCCACAGCTCAGGAAAATATTATGTTTTCCGGAGAGGTATTCGCCGACTACCTGTATCAGTTCTCAACATTAAGCGGTCAGGGAGACGGCAACAACCGTTTTACGTACCGCCGCGCAAGACTCACGGCGGACGCCGACCTGTCAGAGCAATTCTCCGCACGCTTTCGGATAGAAGCCAACGACCTGATCGGAACAGCGAACGGATTACCAACTCCGTATGTGAAAGATCTTTTCCTGAAATGGAAGGACGCGTTTGGTGAAGGTCACACCGTGCTAATGGGCTTGCAGCCCCCACCATCCTGGCAACCTGCAGAGAAATTCTGGGGTTATCGGTCGGTCTCAAAAACTCTGAATGACCGCGTGGGCGTGCTCTCTTCCAGGGACATGGGCGTCCTGGTCAGGGGTCCCCTTGCCGCTGACGGGAAAGTACGTTATGGAATCATGATCGGGAATGCCAACGGCGTCCGGGCAGAAAATGATAAATATAAACGTGTGTATGGACAGCTGGAGTTTTACCCGAGCGAGAGTTTTGCGGCATCACTGGGCAGTCATTATCAGCTGACAGACGGCGGTTATGAATGGAATTTTAATGGTTTTGCAGGGTTTCGGACCCGCAAATTCCGCATAGGAGTCGAGGGTTTTTACCACCCTGTAAAAATCAAAGGCATCTCGGATACTCAGGATTGGCTCGGACTATCAGGTTTTGTGGTCGTAGATGTATTCAAAAACAACAGCGTTCTTGCGCGAGTGGCGTTTGTTGAGCGTCCGGATGAGGCCATCCTGAAAAACACCTTGTTTTTTGTTGCGGGATTTGCCATCAAGCCACACCACAACGTTCAGTTTATTCCGAACATTGTTTTCATCGAACTGGAAGGAGAAGAAAACCCAAGTGTAACGGGCAGAATGACACTCTGGATAAAGTTTTAGATCTCGATTGATTCTGCGCGGGACGTCTCGGCGGAGTCTCTGATTACGTATTCGGCGATGGTTTGCATGGCGAGCATCCGAACGCTCTCATCGGTATTTCCTTCTATAATCGGAATGTTATACGTATCTGCTTCTGAAAGCAGGAAAGATTGGAGATCCCAGATCCGATCGAAATTCTTCAAATACCTTTCAGATCGCCTGGACGATACTTGTTGACCACGGCCGACAAGGTATTTCTTGAGTCGTTTTTTCTTCAGAACGGACAGCAACATCGGTATCACAAGACCACTCGACGATTTTTCGATGCGGTTTTGAATATCTGGATGGATATGGACACCTTCCAGAATCATGGACACCTGCTCATTCTCTGCACGTTTCAGGACGCCGTCCATGCCAAGTTTTACATGTTCGGATTGTGTGAGGTATCCAGATATCATTGACGACGACGAATTATTAGCCTGACCGGCATTCAGGTGAGGCATTACGTGCTGAGCTTCGAACGACGAGGTGTGGAGCGTGGGTACGAGGTCTTTTGGGACCATCAATCGCATTACTTCTCTTAACATGTCCGTCGACTGACTGCGAACGATGTTTAACCGATGCGACAATTCGGCTGCGAACGTACTTTTTCCAACACCGGTTGTACCGCCAATTAGAAGAATAAGTGGCCTGCCGCTTCGCGTAAATGCCAACCACGTACGGTACCGATTGGCCAAATCCATCCCTTCTAGCTTTTCAATTTCCCTGGCGGTCAAATCTTCAATGAGACGGGTGGTCAGGCGAGTATCAGATCCGTTCGGGAGATGTTGTTCTACATGGGCAGCGATCCTGTAGGCGGCATCTCTCTCAATTGCACATATTTCCAAAGACTGGACCAGCACACCCTTCGAAAATGGTCGAGCAGCGTTGTCCGAGTCATAAACCAGTGTAGGTGGGTCAATCAGAGCGGCATCTTGATACCGCTGTGCCTCTTCAAGAAGTTCGGCTGATTCCAGTTGCGATACCACAAGTTTTCTGAGTTCCGTTCTGGTTATCAGGTCCTTCCCATCGACGGCTTCGCGTACTTTCGTGGCTATTCTGTAGGCTTTGTCGAACGGAACGCCAATCCTGGACAGAGACCGTGTGAGAATGCCCCGAAGAAAAGGTACGCAGCTGTCTTCCCTTTCATCCTTTACCTGAAGTTTTGAAATTTTCAAGGCCATCGTTGTGTCGAGATTGAGGCTGTTCGCTTACATTCCGGCAGCGTTTAGACACAATGTATTCGTTGCGTCCTGATCTCTAAGGTACACTGCCCTGAAAACGGCTGCAATTCTTCCCGTACAATCAGATTCAAATCCTTGATGCGAATCCTGACTGCACAGCAGATTCGGAATGTATTAGACTATCCGTCTCTAATCGACGCTACTGGTAATTCGTTTAAAGGTTCGGTCGAACATCCGGTGAGGGCCGACTATTTGATTAAACGCCCGAATGGTCTTGACGCGACCCTTATGGTCATGCCAGCCTGGTCTGATGCGGGATATCTCGGATAAAGACAGCAACGATATTTCCTGAAAATGCTGCCAGATCAATTCCGTCGGTAATGGAAACTTATCTGTTGCTCGACGGATCTTCCGGTGAACCGGTCGCTCTACTGGATGGGAAAGAGATTACTGTTCTGCGGACTTCCGCCGCGTCAGCTCTGGCCTCCCGCTATTTGTCGAAAAAAATAGCCGCTCGGTATTGATAATTGGGGCCGGTTCCATGTGCGTTGCGCTGGCACAGGCCCACAGTAGCGTGCGGGATATATGGTCGACCACGATCTGGAACAGGAACCACGATAAGGCGGAAATGTGAGCCGAAGAGCTCACCAGACAGGGCTTTCTGGCTCCAGCCAATCCAGATCTCGAAGCTGCCTGTTCTCAGACTGATATAATTTCATGCGCGACGTTGAGCCGAGAAGCATTGGTTTTTGGAAAATGGTTAAAACCCGGTGTGCACGTCGATTTGATTGGAGCCTAGACGCCCGAAATGCGAGAAACAGATGCAAAAGCAGCTCCCATGGCTCGTGTTTTCGTGGACACAAGGCGCGGTGCCAAGTCAGACGCCCGAGATTTAATTCAGGCTGTCAAAAAAGGAGTTTTTGAGTTCTCGGACATCCACGCAGATCTGGCCGGTCTGGTTCAAAACAATCACCCGGGACGCACATCCGACGACGAAATTGCGTTGTTTAAGTCTGTTGGCGCTGCGTGCGAAGACCTGGCAGCAGCAGTTCTAGCGTGGGAGTGGCTCAGCTGAGGTAATATTTCGGTTCCTGCCCTTTCACGAGGGCCACAATTTCAAGGTACCCCATGATCGGAGACGCTTTCACCTTGGCCATTAATACCTCCTCGAGCTGGAATAACCCCGTCACGTTGTCCATTTCGATTGTGATTCTGATGGGCTTGTTTTCACCCGCCTGAATATCAACACGGGATATTGAGTTGGCCGAATAGCGATGCATATCGCCGACCATCGGGTCCCGGTCCAGATTTGACGGAATGCGGGACCGGCCTCGGGACATGTCGGTTCCGTCGGCAATGAGTACAACTCCTGCTTCGATCGAGTGTATCCTGGTATGTGTCATATGACCGACGATTACCTCATGAGCGATGGATCGAAGCACAATCCGCATAGCTGCGTCGCCCGGATAAATCGCGAGCAGGTGCTTCTGGATAAATGCGTCTGCAAGCGTAATTGAATGCCATTCATGGGCGTCCCTCGCAACGGCCATTCCAACATCGTGCAGGAAACAACCGAGCAGGGTTCCCACAACCGAATCTTCGAAGGAGGCTATCTCTTCGGCTTCCAGGGAGGTTTCGACGCCGTTTCTGTGCAAGAGAGTTAAGAGTTTGAACGCGTTGTACGTAGTGATCCGGGCGTGAACCGGCCCATGATCATTGTATCCCAGTCGTCGAACAGAAACGGAGTTTCCATAACTGTGATACAGGTAAATTTCTTCGTCTTTAAACAGTCCTTCCAGGAGAGTGCGAACTTTCCCGTCAGTTTTCTTCAGTAGAATTTTTTCCATTTGCGCCTCTTTCGGCGACTTCGCTTTCCAATCTGGATATTTTTTATTGGTCATTATAGTTGTATAGATAAAAAAAGGGGCGGCGCTATCGCGCCGCCCCTTAATATGCTCATCTGAAATTCAACACCGGCAGCGCCAGCGTTGTCAGATCAACCAGGATCATGCATCCTCCTCAGCTTTAGGCTCGGCTTCTGCCTTCTCAGGCTCAGCTTCTGCTTCACCTGCTTCTGCTTCACCTGCTTCAGCTTCCGGAATAGCTTCGGCAGCTTCCTTTTTCTTCACTTTGGCTTTTGGTTTGGCTTTTGGTTTGACTTTCGTTTTTGCCTTTGCCTTGGTTTTGGCTTTTGGAGCGTGATCAGTTTCAGCGGCGGACTCTTCGGTCACCACTTCTTCTTCCGCGACTGCATCGTCTCCAGCACCATTCTCGGCTTCCTGTGCCTCGAGTTTTGCTTTCAGATCTGCAAGACCGCTCAACTCACCAACCGTTGTCGGGCCAGCGGACGCTTCTTCGCCATGCATGTGCGTTGCGAGATCAGATCTTTGCTGCTTGCGTTCCGCATCTTTTTCGCGACGTTCGGTGTCCCTTTCCTGACGTTCCTTGATTTTTCCTTCAGCCGTTTCACTCAGGATGATTTCTTTCTTGCCTGCTGCAAAACGAATGATGGTCAACTCTTCGAACTCGTGATCGACCGGGTAGGATTGTGCCAGGGTTGTACCATTTTTAAGCTCACCCACCGGTACAAATGCTTCAACCTCGAGCGGAAGTTCAACAATGAGACCTTTGTTTTCAAGGCGTAGAACTTTTGCAGTCGTTTTCTCTCCTTCCGCATAAATCTGGGCCAGCTGATTCCAAGGATTGGTTTCAACCTGTTTATGACCCAGTGAAATCCTACGATCGTCGGTATCAATGTTCAACACAACGACATCGAGCTCCTGCCCCTTTTTCACCATCTCACTGGGGTGGCGAATCCTCTTTGTCCAGGACAAGTCACTGATGTGAACGAGACCGTCGATTCCTGGCTCGATTTCAACAAACACTCCGAAGTTTGTGATGTTGCGAACCTTGCCGTTCATGACCGTTCCCGGCGGATACCGATCGGCGATATTTTGCCATGGATCTGGCTGAAGCTGTTTCATGCCAAGCGAGATCTTCTTCCCTTCGGTGTCAATGTTCAGGATTTTAACCTGCACCAGCTGACCAAGAGAAACGATTTGACTCGGGTGACGAATATGCTCTGTCCAACTCATTTCTGAGATATGAACCAGGCCTTCGATTCCTTTCTGGAGTTCAACAAATGCTCCGTAATCAGTGATCGAAACCACTTTTCCTTCGACGGTATCTGCGGTCGTGAATTTAGCTTCGATTTCATCCCACGGATGAGGCTGAAGTTGTTTCAGACCCAACGAAATACGTTGACGTTCCTTGTCGTAATCCAACACCACTACATTCAACTCTTCGTCGAGTGATACCAGTTCTGATGGATGGCTTACTCGGCCCCACGACAGATCGGTGATGTGCAGAAGGCCGTCGACGCCACCGAGATCGATGAATACACCGAAGTCTGTGATGTTCTTGACGATGCCCTGAAGAATCTGACCGGGCTCCATAGTCGAAAGAATCGTCTGGCGCTGTGCCTGTAAATCCTTTTCGATAAGAGCTTTGTGAGAAACGACAATGTTTTCGTTGACAGGATTCAACTTGACGATTTTGAACTCCATTCTCTTATCGAGATAGGCGTCGAAATCGCGAACCGGGCGAACGTCGATCTGAGATCCGGGCAGGAATGCTTCCATTCCGTCAAATAGTTCGACGATCATACCGCCTTTAATTCGGCGTACAATCGTTCCTTCGATAACTTCTTCGTTCTCGTGGGCTTCTTCAATTCGTCTCCAACGACGGACTGTATCTGCCTTCGATTTCGAAAGAACAAGTTGTCCGTGATAATCTTCGATTCGTTCGAGATAAACTTCAACCTCATCACCTTCAGCCAGTTCTTCACTGAATTCACTGCGTGAGACAATGCCGTCACTCTTAAATCCGATATCGATTACAACGTCTTTCTCATCGAGAGTAACAATACGCCCGATCACGATTTCGTGCTCGGTGACGTTTGTCAGCGTTTTTTCGACCATCTGGCGGAGCTCTTCCAGCCCCATCTCCTTTTCGGAAGCTTCCACGCCGTCGTCCAGATCGGCCAGCGAAATAACATCTCCGATGATCGCGCCCGTGTATCCGATCATGCCGGTAGCGGGGGCGGTTGCGGTTGCAGGTTCTTCGGGTGTTTCGTCGGTGGCTGCTACTTTTTCCTCTTCCTCGGCCGCTACATTTTCAATCGTCGCAGCTTCTTCTGTATTCGCTTCTTCAGTCTGTGCTTCTTCAGTCTGTTCAATGACTTCTGCTGCGGGAGCATCTTCAACGGAATCTTCCGCAGGTGCATCTTCAACGGAATCTTCCGCAGGTGCATCTTCCACTGTATTCTCTGGCGCCTCGGCAACCGCCTCGGTCACTTCCGGAGACGAATCGGGAGAAACTCCTTCTTCCTCCTGGGTAGGTTTTTGCTGTTCTTCAGCCATAATTTCAATTCGAACGTGACACCTGTCGCATTTCTTCCACAGAGAAAGAGTTTGATGGAGGGTGCAGGTGCTGTCCGCTGGGTTTAGTTTTCAGAAAATTCAGAAGGCCTCCATGTCTCCTGAACGGGATTACTCAAGCAGCATATTGGTACGAATCCTCAATGCCTCCGTTCCCTTATAGCGGCCTCCATGATTGTGACTTGTTCATCGAAAGAGAGGTGGGTTGTGTCAATTACTTTTGCATCTTCTGCCTGCTTCAACGGAGAATTTTTTCTGCTTGTGTCACGAATATCGCGGTCAACGATATCAGCCAGAATCTGATCGTAATCGGCGTCGATTCCTGACTCTTCGTATTGCAGGAGTCTTCGTCGCGCACGCTCCGAGGCATCGGCGACGAGGAAGAATTTGATCTCGGCATCCGGAAATACGACGGTACCTATATCTCGCCCTTCCATGACGACGCCGCCTCCGTCCTGCTCACACATCATCGCCATACGTCGTTGTTCTGCAACCAATTTTTCTCGCACGACATCAATTGTGCTGATACGCGATGATAATTCAGTGATGGCTGTCGATCGAATGGAGTCAGACACATCCTCTTCATCCAATAATACGTGCATGACTCCTTCGTCATAGCGTATTTCGATACAGGTTGTATCCAGGATTTCAGCAATTCGCGAATCGCCAGGTTCAATTCCAAGCCGCTGAAACAGGAGGGCGATAGCCCTGTACATGGACCCGGTATCCAGATAAATAAAGCCCAGTTTTTTTGCCAGAAGCCTGGCCGTTGAACTCTTGCCGGATCCGGCAGGGCCGTCTATTGCAACAATCACAAATATTCGTTTTTGATTAAGACGCCTCGAATGAGAAAACTCGAACACGAAGAGATCCCCCGCATCTCACCTTCCGACCTCCGGGTTGCCCAACGATATCCAATTTCCATATTGCTTGAAGATATCAGATCGGCCCACAACGTTGGTTCGATCTTCAGAACGGCCGACGCGGTCCGTGCAGAACGAGTCATCTTGGCAGGGGTCACCGCATCCGCTGATCATAAGGGTGTTCACAAAAGCGCTCTCGGTGCGCAAGACGCAGTGCCTTGGATACATACTACTGACCCTGTTACAACAATCCGACAGGCCAAGTCTGAGGGTACGACTGTGGTTGGCGTCGAAATTACTGACTCTCCTGTTGATATCAAGCAGTTCGGCATGGAGATCTTTCCAATTATGTTGGTCGTGGGAAATGAGCTCACCGGAATTTCAGAGCATGTACTTGCCGAATGTGACTATGCCATCGAGTTGCCTCAATTCGGGATGAAGCAATCACTAAATGTATCCGTGGCGGCTGGGATAGCGCTTTATGACATACTCAGGGTATATCTTGGACAATGAACTGATACACTGGTCGATGTAATACATGTCAAAAATTTTTAACGGCTGTTTTCCTGCGGTCGATCGAAATACATGGGAAAGTCTCGTGAGAAGCCGCTTATCGGTGGATGTCTCACTCGACGAATTCGACTGGATGCCGGACGGAGATCTGAAAATACAACCATTCAAAATGCTGCCGGAGATCGAAGGCGACGAGGTCTTGCGCGATCCTCTTCCGCGACTTAATCCGGGTGAGCCTTCAATCGCGGTCGGTTCGACCGATGATCCTGATTCTTTTTCGTGGTCGAACGATAAAGCTCCGGATGCTGCCGTCCGAATATCTGAAATTCTTCTCAAGCGATTTTTGGGTTTCGGGGATGGCACCAAACCAGATGGCGGCGTGTATTCCTGGCAGCTTCGAGGACCTTTTCTGGTCGATATCGCAGCGCTGCGTTCTCTCCGGATCCTGATCCCGCGTAACATGCGCGAAGCGGGATTGGCCCGCTTGCCAG
>SMXK01000123.1 GCA_004356265.1 Bacteroidota bacterium | reverse complement strand
CGATAACGAGTCCGAGAGAGTGCGCTTCATCGAGTGGGTGGACGTTACCGGAACTGCCGCGGTAGGCAAAATTGTGCTCGACTATCCCGGCGTCTTCATCGTAGACTACATGTCGTTGTTGAAAATCGACGGACAGTGGCAGATCGTGAATAAGATCTTCGATGTTGATGCGGAGTAACCCCCCCGGTCGTGGCTGACGTTTTGCGACATAACCGAACAAGTGTGAATTTGAAATGCTCCGTCGAGATATGTGTTGAGGCTGATTCCCCGGGATTTTCGGCTTCGGTGGAAGCAGCCGTACGGGGCGGCGCCGATCGAATCGAATTATGCGCACGCATGGATCTGGGAGGAACAACGCCATCTGCCGATGCGATCCGGACAGCTGGAATAATTACCTCAGATTCGGTTGAACTGCTGGTCATGATCCGGCCACGGGGAGGTGATTTTTGTTACGATCAATCCGAACTCCTGGCGATGAGCGCGAGCATTATAATGGCTGGAGACGCAGGTGCCAGCGGTGTTGTATTTGGAGTCTTGCGGGCGCCCGCGCCTGACAACCGTGAGCCTCCCGTCGAAATTGATGGGACCGCCAACGCCGAGCTTTTGGCTTTGGCGAGGAATCACGGTCTGACGAGCACGTTTCACCGCGCGATTGACGTGCTTCCGCACCCCGCAGCAGCTGCGACTAAAATCGAACTTCTGGGTTTCGACCGTCTTCTGTTGTCCGGGATTCCGTGGGAAGGATCGGTATCTGACTACGTCCGGCACAAAACCATATCCTCGGTTTTTGAGAGTGTCTCCAGCGGGGAAATGGTCGGATTGGAGCTGGTACTTGCCGGTGGCATCACCCCGGCCACAGCCCGGGAATGGGTTGCTACCTACGGTATTAGGAACATTCCTTTTTCGCTGCACGCCTATTCGGGCGTCTTGTCAGGAGAGAAAACGAGCTACCGCGCAGTTGCAGCACTAGTGGCTTCGGCATGTTGACCGGTTTGATTGACTCGGGATTGTTTTTCACAGTGTTGTTTTACAGCGCGATCACCGTTCAGGCGATCATGCTGATCACAGCGCTTCTGAATGCCCGTACAATCCGGCGGGACCGTCTTTCCGCAGCTAATTCCTCCGCTCCCTGTCCCAGCGCTGCCGTCTCGGTTCTGATTCCGGCGCGAAACGAATCAAACAATCTTCCGCGTTTACTCGCCTCTTTGAAACGTCAGAGGTACCAAAATGCAGAATTCCTCATTTATGATGACCTGTCTACGGACAATACATGGGAGATCATTTCTGCCGCCACGGACTCTCGTGTAAAATCCATCCGCGGATCAGATCTACCGGAGGGTTGGGTTGGTAAGGTACATGCCTGTCATCGCCTGGCGGAATCAGCCTCCGGAGACATTATGATTTTTCTGGACGCCGACACCGAGTTCCTGCATGATTATGCGCTCCAATGCCTTGTGGTCGCTCACCAACATCGCAAAAACGACACCGTCCTGACGGCAATGCCTTCGCTTCGTGGCGAAGGTCAACTGCTGGTCTCCGTTGTCGGACACTTTATTCTGGCACTGGCACCGTGGTGGCTGCAGTCAAGACTGCCGTCTTCTCTGCTGGCGGGGCTCAACGGTCAATGCTGGATCATCGGTTCTGAACTGTACCGCAGACACCTTCCTCACGAAGCAGTCAAGAACGAAGTGCTGGAAGACGTAATGATTGGCCGGTATTTACACGGTCTCGGCATTACCCCCGTTTTAACAGACTGGCAAGACGATCTTGCTGTTTATATGTATTCGAGTTTATCGGATGCGTGGAGTGGATTCAGAAAAAATGCGTCATCGATGCTTGGACCCACCACAGTCCTGGCGCTTTTCAATTGGTCCATCTTCACGGTTTTATTCGTTGTGGCTCCGATCTATAACCCCGTTCTCTACATAGGGCAGATCCTCGTAAAAGCGATAACTGATAGAATAATGAGGCAACCGCCATGGCTGTCAATAGTGGTTCCGTTATCGTTCGTACTCAAGTCACTTGTTGCTCTTGACTCCGTTTTTGCGCGCGCGCGCGGTCAGCTTCGCTGGAAAGGCCGAACGATCGGCCATTAGGTCTCGTCAATAAACGATGTTTCTTCCCCGTAAAAATTGAACTACAGGCTGCACCGTCAGAGGCCTTATCCGATATCGAACTCCGGGTTTGACGGACAGGAAATTAAAATGCTCAGGCGTAGCACCTTCATCCAGCACCTCAATTAACAATGCATTGGCAAATGATTCGAATATTGCCAGGCTTTCTTCGGCGTTGGCCTGGCTCACTTCTGAATACTCTTCGATCGTCAGGGATCTGTGATCCAAAAGGGATTTTAAAGCCGTTGCCTGCTGAAGAGAAAACGCGCCGAGAAAAGCGAATTTTATTGGATTAAGCGCCCGTACCGTCACACCGGACTCGTCCTCGTTCACCGTGATGGACCGGATCCACGAATACAGAGCCAGCATGATGTTTTGTCCGCACACCGAGTGCAATCTGTCGAAGTACACGTCGCGAAGAATCTTCTGTTCAGCCTCAGCAGACGGAGCTTTTTTTAATCGCCTCTTCAGGAGCGGATTGGATACGTCTCCCATTTCAAATTGAAGGGTATAGCCACTTTTCCGGTGGCGACTCATGATCAATTTTTCGATTGCAGGGCGATCCAGTTCCGTGAGCATATGGCACGTGACCAGAGATGCTGCTGCGCGCTCATTTGAGGCGAAATATTGCCACCCGAACTCAGAAACGGTACTCAACCATAAAATTTTAGAATCGGTGCGCGACATTACGATCAGTAACCGGGCAAGTAGTTTTGTACCTCCGATCGTCCTCAGAAATAAATGCTCTATGTGTTCGATTATGACAACTTTCAGAATATCTGTTTTATCTGTTTCGTTCAGCGCGATATTCAAGTCGTCGAGCAAAAGCGGTCTCGACCGATCTGACAGGTCTAAATTCAGAGTCCGAATTAACTGGTCGGTAAGATGAGCCTCATCCAGAATTCGTTGCTTCAACGACAGGGTTACGACTTCGGCATCACGAAATACCGTGTCTTTCAGAACATTCAGCAGACTCGTTCGACCGCTGCTCGGTGAACCGGAAATGAGCAGAGACTGCGTTAATCCTTGTTTCCATTTTTTGACGTGTTTTGAAATCGCGAGCCGGTCTTTGTCCCGGCCAACGAGTAAATCCGGTTCCAAGACGGGATTAAATGAGAATAATCGACGGTACACCTGCGGAACGGTCGCCAGAATCTCTTCCAGCTTGGATAGGGCCTCGATAGTCTCCTGAAATGAGAGTTCGTGATGTTCTATCTCTCCGACTGCGGCCCGACCCCATCGAACAAGCTCGGCGACCCTGATTCGAAATTGTCGAAACGCACTTTTGCTCGAGATTAAAAACTCGGACCCGCGGGTGGCGAGCGTGTCCATCAACCGCTTTTGTTGTTCCTCCAAGGAGGATTTCGCGTCGATGATATACTTCAGAGCCTGATTCTCAACCCGGGCGCGCTCATGAATCTTATCCCAACACTCCGCGAAAAGCGTGTCGACATCCTCAGTTACCTCTGTCATCGGAACGGAAAGTCTGTCCGCTTCCAACATCAGCGATTCCGCCGAACGCGCCAGACCGTTTAACGCAAGCTCCCTTACCGACTCCAGTGAATTTTGCTGTTCCCGAATCTCGGTTTGTGCCTCTCCCAAATTAAATCCGATTACGTCGGTGATATTTGCAACGTTTTTCAAGATCTCCTTGATGCTGGAGAGCAATTTCTCCGGAGAAATTGACATCCTCTTATCCAACGCCACATCTATGGCGCTTTGCACGTATTCCCTGAATTCCAGTGCATAAGGCTCAGAACGAAACTCGATCTTTGTGATCGCCGAGTCCGGTACATCGTGTACTACAAAGGCCTCCGGGTAAATATTCGGAATTTTGCGACTTCGGGTTCGGTGATCCTCGACAATCTCCTCGATGCGGTCCCTCATATTCAGTGAACCAACATGACTGATAATACCGTCATGAATCATCCGAACCGCTCTTTCTTTCCAGTTTTCCAACCGCCCGGGAAGGTCGGTTTCGGTACCAAATCGGCCGACTTGCTCAAAAACGTCTACCGCTTCCTGATGCAAATCTTTCAGTTGAACCGAGGCGCTCTCGCAAGCCTTTGAAAGTGGCGAAACGGTGGCTTCTGACAGCGACTGAATCAGAGAATTCTGCAATTCTGACAGTCTTTTTTTCGCATCTAACAGCGCCAGGCAAAATTCAAATCTCGAGATTATCTCGCCTATCCAAGGTTCCAGACGGGGCGATAACCGTGCCTTCTCGCGAATCGGAGCGTCTGTATAATCTTTTACAACCGACATGAATGTGCCACTGCTCTGAACACCCGCCTTAAACCGATCAATCGCGTTGTCAATGTCTAACGATCGTTGAGTAGTAAAAGCTTGTGTATCACGATCCATCGGTTGCAACGACGCGATCAGGTCCTCGATTGCCCGCCGCAGCTTGTTTAATACATCCTGCCGACTGGACGTCTTCTTTCCGTTTGATAAATCCTCACCGGATGCTGCCAACTCAATCTCCGTGAGTACTTCCGTTTCAGGGTCCGGCGCAACTGGATCATCTTCTTTGAGCTCCGGCACAGAAATGTGTTCGCCTTCCGCGTAGTGATTTTTTACCTGATCGAAAAGTCGTTCAGCGTCCAATACTGCGTGAGTCCAGTTTGTCAGACACCTTTCCATCTCCGGAAGAGTTTGCGCGTACCGAACGAGGGTGAGTTCTAAAGATTTTTTGACACCGGGAACGACATCAACCCGCAAATGATGGAGTGTGTCTCTTCTGAGTGATACGCGCTGAACATGTGTCTTATCTGCGCTTCCGGGTGTTATCGCCCGACCCAATTGAATGCAGGTCTTCCGGACCTTAACAAGCGCCGAATCATTTTCTCTGATATCGTAAAGCGCGCCAGGCTCTTTTCGATCCACAATCTCGGGGAGATTACGGGCAGCCGTGTCCATTCTATCAAAGCCGAGATTAATGGCCGTCTGAAGCGATTCGCCTGACGCTGTTGATTTGATCAGCTTGTAAAGGGGCCGGACCACATTCTGTTGGACGGCGTCCCGAAGATCAAAAAAAGCCTGATGCTCCAGCCCATGACTCTCAGAGTTTTGCTTCCCCAAAACGACATTCGAGGAACTGCTATCTGTGGATCTCTGCTCCAGCAGACGTACTCCACTCCGGGCAATGGTGTCAGTCCATCCATCAGACCTGCCTGAATCAAAGGTCTCAAACAAGTCTTGAACAACGGATCTGATCAGCCTCTCCATTTCGATGAGATGGGAAAGAACAGGTCTTGACTCGTCGAAATCTTGCGGAACTGACGCGGGCGACTGGTCATGTTTCACGGGATCAGCATCATCAGTCTGAACAAATAATTCTGGTTGATTATCGCTCATCTCTTCCCGTCCTCCGCGCTCCGTGTTGTTTCACCCAAACCGCTAAGGTCCACGTATGCACGAGCTCCGTGCAAAGTATCTAACAAACCGGCTTCTCTGAATGCCTTTCTGGCGCGTTCCGTTATGTCGCTCACAAGCAGGAATTCATACCTGGTGTCGAGCACATAGGCCTTCACTTTCAAGTGAGTTACAAATGTCTCCCTGAATTCGTCCAGGACCAGGACCACGATCGGCTTTTTCAGGTAAACATATTTGGATGATGCGGCAGCCTCATAAGCAATCTGTTTGGCAACGGATTCATCCACGTGGCCCGGCAAGTACAGGTCTGTGACAACTTGGCAATTGAGTTCGCCTGAATTCGCGTTGGACACCTGACTGTCTACCATCTGTGCATTCGGAACAGTCACAACACTGTCGTCCGGGGTCACAATCCGGGTCGACTGAAGCCCTATTGACAAGACTTCACCGTACGTGCCCTCTACGCAAATTTTGTCGCCGATCTGAAAAGGACGGTCTGATATTATTACAAATCCACCAAATATATTCCTTACTACCCCTTGGGCTGCAAATCCGATCGCGACACCAACGGCCGCTGCCGCTGCAAACAGATTTTGTGTGTTAACCTCAAAAATCGTCCGGAGAATAAAATAACCGGCAGTCGTCCAAATCAATACTCGAGCGATTGGCACTAGTCGCTTGAAGAACAGTCTGTGTTCAGCATTCCGCTCAGATAATTTCTCCAGTACGAAAGTCACCCCGCGCACGATAAACCAGTTGAACGCAAGGACAACCAGAGCGAAAAATACTCTCAACCCATATCCCTGGGCGATTCTACCGGGTGCTCTTTTTGAGGCTTGCAACGTTCCCGACGCGCGAGCCTGCTCCTGTGTGTAGGCAGATATCGTGGACCCCAGATAACTGATCGCGTCGGCCAGATCATCGAACGATTCTGCTACCATGTCATCCCCTGAAATCGACACCGTATCCAGCCGGGTCGTCGCAATCGACAAGGAGTCCATGTAGCGCGCCATTCCCTGTCCCAGAGTCGGCCGCAAGGACGCGGATTCAAGGGAGTCATTCTCACTTAATACAGACGTACCGTCGTCTTCGCCCGTGAACCACGAACATCCACCCAGAAAAAGACCAAGAATGACCAACAACCCGATTCTGCGGTGCACTCCTGCGCGTAGATTCAATGAGAAATCACGCATAAGGCCGTATGGGAGGGGGGCTTGGATCATTTTTTCACGACAACCATAAAGTCTCCTCGAATGTAAGATAATCGGACCAAGGAACAATGGGCTCCTGTCGGATGCGCAGCCAATTAAATCCTGGTTCTGCTGTTTCAATTAACTACTTAATTAAAAAAATATGTCTGGTATGGCCTGGGTCCTGATTCCGATCGCTGCGATGCTTTTCGCAGCGTATTCCGAGTGGCTGAAGTTTAAAGCTAAACAGCAGAATATCAGTGCGTCGACATCAGAAATAGAAACTGCGCTCGAGAACATGTCGGAGCGAAACGCGAATCTGATCAAGAGAGTCCAGAACCTGGAAGCCATAGTTACCAGTCAGACTTGGGACGACATGGATGGCCAGTCAACGCGACAGCAGAAACCTGTCGTCTCGAAACCTATCCTCCCGGAACCTGAACTCGTAATCCCTACCGACGAAGACGAGGTCGCCGCCATTGCCAAGCGTATTCGATCCTGAAGGAGAAAACTGCTAGAGGACTTGTGCCGAATAATAATCTGTCGTTGGCCTGATAGGCCTGTCAGACTACCTTGTTCGGGCGGATCAGAAACACGATAATTCAAGCGGTTCGGAGAACGATCATCGAGTGGACATGAATTCT
>SMXK01000122.1 GCA_004356265.1 Bacteroidota bacterium | reverse complement strand
TAGAGAATCGTGTCTTCAGTACCGAGAAATTCGCTGAGGCGCGATTCGAGCTCTGTGTGCACATCTTGCGTTCCACAGATAAATCGCACTGAGGACATGCCGAATCCGTGTTCCGTCAGCGCATCACGAGCCGCTTCAATTACATCAGGATCACCCGATAGCCCAAGGTAGTTGTTTGCACAGAGGTTGATCGCCTCTGATCCATTCTGCATGCGTATCACAGTTCCCTGCCGGGATACGATAATGCGCTCAGCCTTGTAGAGACCCGCTTCCCGAATTTCTGTGATTTCCTGATCAAGTTGACTGAGAAATTTCCGATCGATTACTGCACCTGCTTTACTAACATAGGGGCTGGATTCTACTCGATTCGAAGTTAAGTTTATTCAGATTGTTGTAAGCGGTTGACTCATTGCTCAACGGAGTCAACCAGGAACGGTTCTGTCAGAACACAGCGCACGTCATGTGATCAGGTCGAACTAAATACGGCCTGGGTCACGATATTTGTGCAGCCAACTCGGTCATTAGAGCCGACCATCTTTTGGCAAAGATTTCTCTTAGAATGGCTGCTGAATGTCGCTCGCCATTTGTGGCACGGACCCGCCGACCTTTCTACCTGAGTGGTGTCATGGGGTGCCTCGCCTGTAGAGCCGACACACAACCAAACGCGCAAGACGCTCTTCTGAGAACGCCGGCAAAACGATTGCAATGGCGATCGCGCATTCAAGGGCTCTCCTGGCACCGGAGAAGGCCAACACGAAGCCATCGCCCTGGCTCTTGACCTCGAAACTTTGATGAGCGGCGATTTGCTCTCGGACGATTGAATTGTGGGTGTGGAAGACGTCCTGCGCCCGCTGGTCCCCGAGCCGGCTCGGTCATGGCAGTCGAGCCTTCGATGTCGGTGAGCATGATGGCCATGTCACCTATTAGCTTTTCGACAATTCCTTCTGAGATAGCGCATATATCAGTTCAATTGCTTCTCCTCGACTAATGACTCGGTCTGATTCCGGAACTAGAGGAGAGTCCAAATTAGTGCCATCTGAATCTGCTTCGACTTCTAACATTTCGATAAATTCAGATCTTTTGGTTTGTACATCTGTTTCTGTCTGTGAATCATAGATTCGCCGAGCAAGAGAGTTGGAGTCGTGGTCATCTCTCAACAGCGAAGAGTATCCGCTTGCCCAAAGTTCAGCGATTCCATTTGTAAGCTGATCATCAGGTCGAGCATCGTAATTAGGGAAAAATCCTTTGGTGCCCAAATATTGCATCGCTACGCTTCGACGACTTCCATTACCTATCTCCACATCATTGAAGAATGTGAGAGCAAAACCATGTTCCACCAAAATATGCTGCAGGCTGTCAGCAGTTATTTGACCCGGGCTAACATTCTGTTCTTTGGCTATAGCTGCGGCGAATCCTGCAACTTCGCCAAGTTGCATCAAAACCGGTTCGACACGGATAGTTCCGTAGGCCACATGTGTTGCAGAAATGCATACTGGAACTATTAGATTTTCAATCTCTTTTGGGAGCAATGTTCGATAAGGAATCTGAGATGGGCGGGTCTTCTCAGATAGCAGGAATTTACCGTCATACAGGCTGCCTGGCTGACGCTCCAACCTACATTCATGAGAATCCATCGGCCAATCTGCAACGGCTATCGAATCCTTATGGATAGGTGTACGTCCAAATGACGAAGCCAGCGATGCGTCTTGTTCGGTGAACACATACCTTCCAACTATTCGTCGAGCCTCACGGACGTACATCTCCCACGGGAAATGTGAAGTATCTGCAAATTCATCCCGAGGCAAGCCCCATTTTTTCATATCATCTCGAACGTTCTCTGGCACGGCATCATCATTCTGCAAAAAATAGAGCAACCCCAAAGCGTGCTCTCTATGTTGCCGAGCAATGTCTAAACGTTGGTCCCAATTTGCCTCAGGATAAGCATGATTTACTTCGGGTAAATTCGGGTCATTCCAACTAATTTTGTTGTTTGGTATGCGTGCCCCTCTGATTCGATAATTTTTGACGTCTTCAACTACAAGCTGACTCTTCAAGTAGTGTCTTTTGCCCCGTGATTCACGTTCAGATTCCACAACGCCCACATATTTATTTCGATCATAATCGGGTGGGCATTTAATCGGAATTCGTGTTTCAGGAGTGGAAGTCAAGCAAACTCGATATGTATACGCTTGAATTGCTTTGTCTCCATCCCCGGTACTACCGCTAAAGATCAATTGAGAGGTTACCGGGAAGGTATCCAGCTTCAGTGTGCCTTCTGCAGCCTCAAGTGGATATGCACCGAAACCGTGGGTTGTAAAAATACGGCCTGCATGCGGTTCGTCGAACTCCCTGCGAGATTCTCTTCCAACGCGGTAGGGGACGCCAGCCAGCGCTGCCAAATCTCCCTCATATGTAGCGTCAATAAAAGTTTCTGCTTTTATGTTGTGTCCAGTTACTTCGCCGACTCGTGACTGAAATCGAACCTCGCTGATTTGGTTTCCGGCACGCTTAATTGCTGTTGGAAAATACGGTTTGAGAACAGCCAGGTTCTGTGTGTTATCGACCAACTTGTTCAGAACCAACTCTGCAACATGTGGCTCAAAGGTTAATCGGGTATCCACACAGTCCTTTAATTGTTGAGAGTTAGCGCCGTAGGTTTGGCGGTAATAATCGATGATTCCTTCAACAATCTCATCAAAGATGGGTGCACGCCTTCCGGTATAGAGACGATCCATTACCCCCAGACCGTTGGTGAGCATTCCGCCAATATGCTCATAAGACGATATCAGTACAACATCCAACCCTTGACGCGCTCCACGAACTGCAGCAGCTATACCGGCTGGCGTTCCTCCAAAAACTACAAGATTTACTTCCGAGATATTCTTGGTCTTGACCATCACGATCTCAGAACCTGGGCTGATTTCATGCCATTCACTATGGTGTCTCCGTCCGTCCCGGTAGTTCCAATAGATTGTGGTTCACACTTGCCGGTGCTCTTTTTGGATGTGTCATTATTACCATTTGAGCCTGACCCTGGTCGTATTGTCCGCCACAAATTAACGGCCCAATTCTCTCAACTACGACACGGCACACGATAGTGCAGGAATAAACTGCCACCGGGACCTACCATGAAGTCGCCGGCTGAAATACACACTGAAGTTTGGTGCGCTTACCAACAACAGAAAGTGAGCTCAAAATGGCATCCGCAAACGTGCAGGGCCCTTCAAACCCGCTCGCTAAAGTATTGATACTGGGTAATCACGAACACATTTCAATGCGGATGATCGACGAGTTTCGTGAAGTTGGGTATGACGGAAAATATTCGGCGACAGTCGAATCGGCAATCGAAGTAGTGGCGGCAGGGCACTTTGACGCCCTGATCATCGGCGGCGGCGTTACAGATGCCAATGCATCGGAGAGTCGAGAAAGGGGTCAGGGCACTACTCCCTGAAATCGACGTTCAGCGCATGAACCTATCGCGAGAGCCGCTATATTGGCTCAAGAAAGCTCTAGGATCGAGGAAGACTCTTTGAAGATCTCCAAGAATCTGAGCAAAGGCATCTAGGTGAACGGCGGGAATCGTGCTCGAGTTGTGCCGACAGTTTCAGCAGGAAAGTAAAAACATGCCCGGACGTTTCAAAATTCAAAGACCAGGGGTCGAGTATCAAGTGAGCGAATATTTCTCGATTGATGACTCTGATGATGTTCGCTCTGGTGAGTATCGGGCGGTCACGTCATTTCTGACCAATCGAAAGGCGCTTGATTACATTAGCCGGCGAACACGAGACTCAAAAAGGTAAACCGCAATGAAACGAATCAGGTCAATATGGCTCGCTTCATTTTTGTTCACCGGCCTGGTGATGATCGTAGTCAGTGGCTGCACCAGCGAACAGGACCAGATAGATAATTATCGGGATCGGATCGGGCCGGCTTACGAAGATGCGCGAGAGGCTCAAGACGAATTCGAGAACTCACTTCTACAGACTGTAAATCTTAATACGGCGGAATCAAGCGCTGTAGATTCTGTCGAGATCGTAGGAGCCCGTGCGTCAAAGTTTCAGACCAGTGCCGGGATCCTGGTTTCAATTCTGGGATCAGAAAAACCACCCGACCGCTGCACCATCTATAACTCGATACTCGTTGACCTGATGGAGGCGTATTCGAGCAGTGTTGATCTAGTGATCGAAGAGTTGGATTTGCTGTCCGGCGGAGTTGCAGGCTCACTTGAAGACAGGGAATTTGAGGCGACTCGCCTCGGAGAAGAAATCAATCTATTAGTCACGGTGCTCCCTGGAGCCGAAATCGACTGCTTCGTACTTGAGTAGGAAATCCCTGTGTTAGAACGAGTACGGAAGACCTTTCGTTAGACATGGCTGTGGTCTGAGTCGGGCATCTTCCCAACAACGTGCCAGCACGAGAACCGCCTCATCGAATTTCGGACCTCTACGCACTACACTTCAGATACAGCGTCTAAGTCTCGCAGTCGGGATGCCCGTCGGCCCATCGGCTGAACGTTTTTACTTCGTCCATGCCTTCCTGGTTGACTCTCGCCATTCGTGCGCGGCAGTTCAGCCAGGACCTGCGCCACTCATCTGCGTCGCGCAGTTCGCTGGCAGGATTTGCGTGACTTCGAGCGACAAATCCAGGAAAGATTTCACGACCCGTGCTTTGACCTATCGGGTTATATCGAAGATCAAAGCTCCACCTGATTCGATCGCTGACGTTCGCTAGCGAACCGTGAACAAGCTGTTTATGCAGGAAAATAACGTCTCCACGCTTCGTCGGCAGCGGAATTGCATCGTCATTTTCAAACAAACGACGCGGGATCTGCCGCCCGGGGAGGAACCCGGGACCGTTGCCGTCGTAGTCGAGACAGTGGGTCAACAGGCCGCCACCGTGGCTGCCAGGAACTACGTTCAGCGGTCCCGATTCGACCGGCGTATCGGTCAGGGAGAACCAGGTGGTAATCATGTTGGTATCGTCAGCCTCTTCGGTGACGACGCCGTGGTCCTGGTGCCAGGGCGTCGCGCCGATCACCGGGTTGCCGAGATCGTTTTTCGGCAGGAGTTTTTCCGGTGGCTTTATTCTGACGTGCTGTACCGGATTCGAATAAATTTCCGGTCCGATCAGCTGTTCAACAATGTCTAGCAGATTGGCGTTTACGAACGCGTTGAATACAGCAGGTCCGGTCCAAAACGGTGGGTCATCTTGTACACCCTGAAAAGGTAGTGAAAAGTCGAAATACTGCGAGTGCGCCTGCTTTGTTTCCTGGCAGATTTTGATCAGGCGAGCGTCGAACGGGAGGTCTTCGAACTTCGAGCTGATCTTGCCCGCCTCGTACAGGTCGGAAGCTAACTGATCCAGGACACCGTGATACTCCTCGATGATCGGGTCGAGCACCGACTCAGGATCCAGAACGCCCTCGACCTTGACGAAGCCCTGCTCCGCAAATTGCTCGATAAGCGTTTTGCTCATCGTGACCACTTGATCGGCTCCCGTCTGTTTTCAGGTCTGCCAAGCAGCCTTCCAAATTATTACAACAGCCCACCTGACGAATACCGTCGTTTTCATCTGCGGGCCTGTGGTGATTCCTCCAGATTGCGCAGCGTTAGATGAGGAGGGTGATTGGCCCACATGGCGAACACAATACCGGGGGGAGTTGGATCCGGGCGATCCGGGTGCGGGTTGTTTCTGAACTGGTTTTCGCATCCCGAAAAAGAGACTTGATCTGCCACGAAAATTCACCGCATGGTACTGAGCTACCAGCCGATAGGTTCAGCTAAAAACAACCCCCGGGGGGCCTGCTCGGAGTTAACTGGTCGGTCTCCCGGCATACGCCGTCATCCAGTTAGACCGGTTCAACTTCGCTGACCCTGGTCGGCCACTGCTGTCAGCCTGTACGCGGGGCTCTGTGGACGCTGGCAATCTCAGGAGATGGGCTGGGCGTGTGGAGTGTCTGGGGGATGGGCAGGCAAGTGGGCCCGCCGTGTGGTTCTTGTTGCATGAAGCATAACGAAATCGCCGCCTGGAGTTGGGTAGAACGATGCGGCCAACTCAACCGTCCCGCGAAATCGAAGCCGCGATGTTTTAAGTGCCGTCGATATTCAATACGCAATAAACCTTTTGGCTTAAATTCCTACGCTGATTCGACCCGTTGTCCCGCTCATAGTGTGCCCTCGACTTCGCCGCCTGACCCTCGATTCGATCCGTGAACGCACGCTTGGGCACTGTGCGGGGCTGAACCGTGTGCCACAATGCAGCCCACCGGAAATATGCTCACACCGCAACTGGAATCTTTCAGTTGCTGAATATTGCAACAACGCGGAGATGTAGATCATATGAATGCTGTTAAAGATCTTCTGAATTCTGGGAAGACCGCCATCGGAACCGCCGGGTCTGTGTTCGGCGACATGGCCATGCTCGCCGACACCGGTTTTGACTTCCTGTTGTTCGACACACAACACACGCCTGTCGAAATCAAACAGTTGAAACCCGCGATTGAGGCTATGAAGGATAAAAAGGCCAAACCGATCGTGAGAGTCAGCGCCAACCGCGACGATCTCATCTGCTTTGCCCTGGACGTCGGAGCTATGGGCATTGTGGTGCCGATGATTAACACCAGGGAAGAAGCTGAAGCCATGATCCGGGCCTGCAAATATTCGCCAGACGGCGATCGTAGCCACGCCGGACCGCGAGGAGAGTTCGGTGAGGCGGCAGACTATCGCAGCTATCTGGACATGGTGAACGAAGAGCTCCTGATCATCCCCATGATCGAAACCCGGCTGGCGATCGACAACATCGACGAAATTCTCAGCGTTCCGGGTATCGACGTACTTCTGATCGGTCCGTCAGACCTTTCTATCGAGCTTGGGGGATCGTTGGACTACACCTCCAACACTTACCAGCGAGGACTCGACACGATCGCTGCTGCCTGCAAGAAGCACGGGGTGGTCCCCGGGATGTACTTCATTCCACCCGATCTCGATCCGAATGATCTCGTGGCTCGGGGCTTCAAGTTTTTCACGCAGCCATGGGCTATTTGGGCCGCCCAGGGGATTGAGAAAGGTCTGAGTGGTATAGACCGATAGTTAGCCAGCGGTCAATAAAGATGCCGGGTGGAGGTCTTTGAAAGTTGCGGATCTAGAGGTTCGGCGACTGGGGCGCACGGAGGTAAAAACGAAGGCGCCAGGATTGGGTGGCGGGCACCCGGGCCGGCGGGATCGGTCCGATGAAGAGGCAGTTGCCACGGTCCGGGAGGCGTTTGATCGGGGGATAGATTTCGTCGATACGCCCCCGTACTTCGGCTTGAGGGAGCGTCGGGTCGGACTGGTATTGGCTGGCGGATGGCGAAAGTTCATCTTCAGACCAGGGTAGGATCTCACTCTCGATTCCTTCGCGATTTTTCAAGAGAAGCAACGACATGGAGCCTCGAGAACAGCTTCGAAGGGTTGTGTCAGAGATCAGGGCACTGGGTCCATTTAGTG
>SMXK01000121.1 GCA_004356265.1 Bacteroidota bacterium | reverse complement strand
GATGTTGACGCAATGAAAGAAGGACTTCGGGATGGAACTATTGATGCCATTTGCACGGATCATGCTCCGCACGCGTCGTTCGAAAAAGAAGTCGAATTTATCGCAGCGCCGTTCGGAATTCTGGGCCTCGAAACAGCGTGGGGATTAATCGGTCGCGAATTGATTGAGCCAGGTGTGTTATCGGTTGCGGAAGCGGTACAAAAAATCACCGTGGCACCGCGTGCAATTTTACGGATTCCCATTCCACAGATAGCCGTCGGTGAGGCGGCCAACCTGACGATCTTTGATGCCCGGACAAAATGGACGTTCGAAGAAAAACACATTTATTCAACGAGCAGCAACACACCGTTTACCGGGTCCGAAATGATTGGCAAAGCATTTGCTATCTACAATCGAAACACGCTGGTAGAGACGGGCGACTGAACACGAAAGTAACTCCCCGACAACAGTTCGGCGGTGCGATTAACCCCGCGCCACCGGTGAAAGCTCGACGAAAAGGTGGTTTACGCGTGACCAGAAGCCGGTTAACGCCCGACGAGAAGCCGGTCAGCGAGAGGCTGTGGAAGTTCTTCTTCAAGAATCCTGGTTCTCGCTCCTTCGATGTCGTATTCAACCCGGACCAGATCATAGTCGAACGACTCCGTGTCAAAAAGCCCGAATGCAGCTCTTGAATCACCGTCGCGGGGCTGCCCTACGCTTCCGACGTTAATTAAAAAACGGTGTCCACGTCGGACCTGAGAGATTCCGATCGAATCCGACATGACCGCTGGCGAGTGTGTGTGACCCACAAAACATACATCGGTCGAGAAGTGATCAAATTGCGCCGAGCCTGTCTGAAAGGAATTAATCCGGAGCCACCGGTCCGGGTGTTCGGGGGATGCGTGCGCAAGCGTGAACTCGTCTTCTATCTGCAATAAAGGCAAGTTGGTAAGGAAGCCAAGCTCATCGTCATTTAATTTTGATCGGTTATGCACGGCCGCTGCCCGCCCGGCGGTAGGCAGAAAATCCAGCCCGGCTTCGGTAGCAACAGCAAGGTCGTGATTCCCAAGAACCGTTGCTACACAACGCGATTTCACAATGTTTATGCAATCTGCGGGATCAGCACCATATCCTACGATATCACCCAGACAATATATATCCTGTACGTTCGCCTCGTCAATTTTTTCGAGCACGGCCTGCAGCGCCTGCACGTTAGAATGGATATCAGAAATCAGTGCAATGCGCATTGAAGCAGGACGGACAGTAATCAGCTCAGTAGATAAGACTCAATGGGTGTATTTTACGGAAAATTAGAGCAGAATCCGGAAAGGATGATGATAAATGTGGGAGTAGTTTTCGGCGGACAATCTCCCGAGCATGAGGTCTCGGTGATTTCGTCTATTCAGGCAGCAAGCGCCATGGATAAATCGAAATTTAACGCCGTACCTATATACATAGCGAAGTCCGGTATCTGGTACACCGGCGATGACCTGTTTGACATCACCCTTTTCAAAGACGTGGATTCTCTGCTGCAGAAGGCAAGTATTGTCAGGCTTGTACCGACTGGCTCCAGACGTTTGCGTCTTCAACGCGTTGATTCTGCTGGATTGTTTGGAGAGCAAACTTCTGAGTTTGAACTCGATATTTTATTTCTCGGGTTACACGGCGGATCCGGTGAAAACGGAGGAATTCAGGGCTTGTGTGAGGTGCTGAACGTTCCGTACACGGGCAGCGGCGTCATGTCATCGTCTCTCGCGATGGACAAGGTCCGGTCAAAAGATCTCTGCCGCGAACACGGAATCCCCGTTATTAACTACGTAGCGCTGCGCGAAAAAAGCTGGGCGGGATCAGAAGATCAAACGACACATGAACTGTCTTCCAGGCTTGGGTTGCCCGTAGTGGTGAAGCCTGTCTCGCTCGGATCGTCCATCGGAATCTCGATGGTAAATACAGAAACGGAATTGCAGGAAGCAATTGAAGAGGCGTTTCGGTACGACGAAACTGTAATTGTAGAACACGCCGTTGGCAATTTGCGAGAAATCAACTGCAGCGTATTGGGGGACGAGGACCATTGTATTGCGAGCATTCTGGAAGAGCCGGTGTCTGATGCTGCACTATTGTCCTACGAAGAAAAGTACATGCAGGGCCGATCAGCTGGCTCTAAATCAGGACCCAGATCAGGTAAGTCTGGTGGTTCCGACGGCATGGCTTCGCTCGGTCGAATGATCCCGGCACCCCTGAGCGAAGAGTTAACCGAGAGTATTTCGAAATTGGCGACAGACATTTTTTCTATCCTCGGCTGCGCGGGTGTCGCTCGGATAGACTTCCTGATGAACGATCGTACGGGGGCAGTTTATTTCAATGAGATCAATACCATTCCCGGATCTTTCTCCTTTTATCTATGGGAACCCGTAGATATTCCGTTTGACCAACTTGTTGACCGATTGATCGAAATTGGCTTCGAGCGCCACCGTGAGCGAACCGATCGGGTCCGCTCTTATGACGTAAATTTACTGGCCGAACACAGTGCTCGGGGACTCAAGGGTGCCAAGCAGTAGGGCAACGGGCAGGCGCGGTTGTCACTAACGTGACCGAAGGGGCACGTGCGAACGGCCATATTTAACAGTTCGGTAACAAGTGATGGCAATTCGTTCTACCAAATAGTTAATTCAGCACTTTGTCGCGTAACCCTTGTAACCTCTCGTAGATAAGAAGCGTAGTTTGATCATACATTATTTGTCTCGCTTCATAGCTCTACTTGGGAGGGTCACGCTGTGAAAAAATTATCTGCATTACTCGTTATTGCTGTACTCGTATTGTCCGCTGCCAGTATTCAAGCCGCGGGCGCTATCGCCGAACCTGATCCGTCGTCCGACGGCCAGGTGACAGTCGAATTATTAAATGAATCCGCCGACACCGCTGTCCATGAGGCGCAGTGGAAACGATTCAGCACCAACCTCGTCAAGGCTCTGAGATCAGATCACGCCGGCGTTCAACAAACTGCAATGCGTTACGTCATTCAGTACAGTGAAATGGTCAACGTTTCTGAAGCTGTCTTCGACGTAATGAAAATTTACCGGAACGATGCTGACAACAATAGACGGCGTATGGCGGTTGTTACGCTTGGGAATATGAACAGTGATTGGGCGATTGCTTTTCTGGAACGATCAGAACCGTTCGAAAAATCTGAGATTGTGGCACAAACTATCCGGGCCGTCATCGCCGGTTAATGGCGGCCAAGATCAGAATCATCACTTAACACGTTTCAAGAAAAGGGAGTCACTTTGCCGGGGCTCCCTTTTTGTTTTTGATCCTGGTCGTTACGGTGGTTCGATACCCTGATAACTGAATTCAAGGGACTCCAGATGTCCCGTTTGATGTTTATACTAAGTCTCGATTCAAACCGCTTTCTGAACTGTCCTTTTATTGAACAACGATTATGCGCCACTGTTTTTTCAGTCGATCTGCAGTTTCAATCGCGAGCGTTCTCGCTATTACATGCCTGCTGGGGTTTTCAGTGGAAGAGACCAGCGCTCAATCGACACCATCTGGGAGTACCATTGATGCCGATGCGTTACTCCGGCACATTCGGATTCTTTCGTCGGACGAATATGACGGGCGGCGGGCCGGTACCCTGGGTGGGAAGAAGGCTCGGGACTACGTCGCAGCCTCACTTCAATCAAGTGGAATTGCAGCTTGTGCCGGTGATCTGGTTCAGGAATTTCAGATTCCGGGGAGGAAGTCTGAATTGCCGACCGCCAACGTCGTAGGCCTCATTCCAGGAACGGGTAAAAACAGGTCTGTAATCGTTTTGTCTGCCCACTACGACCATCTCGGAAATCGAAACGGTTCAATATTCAACGGTGCTGATGACAACGCATCCGGGACGGCGGCTCTACTTGAACTGGCCGCCTGGTTCCAGAAGAACCCACTTGAAAATGATCTGGTCGTTGCAGCATTCGACGCCGAGGAATCTGGATTGCGAGGCTCGCGGGCATTTGTCGACGAGCCGTGTGTCGACAAGTCCCGCATAATGCTGAACGTTAACATGGACATGATCAGCCGGAGCGAGTCTAGCGAATTGTATGCATCAGGTACGCACTATTATCCGGCTATGCAGCCTATTTTGGAATCGGCTGCTGCCGGCTTGCCGATTTCGCTCCTGTTCGGCCACGATGAGCCCGGAACGGGCAGCGAAGACTGGACGCGTGCCTCCGATCAGGGACCTTTTTTCGACGCAGACATTCCACACATTTATTTCGGAGTGGAGGATCACCCCGGATACCACAATCCGACAGACGAATTTGAGGCAATCACGTCAGAATTCTACGTCAGCGTTGTAGAGTATATTGCAAAAACCTTAGTAGCCCTTGATGAAAATTCGGAACTGATCAAACGACTGGAGAAATAAAGCAGGCGATTCTGGATATCGGTTGCGAAGGGTTGGAATGGGTTGCAATAGTCCGTTCGAAACCGTTTATTCGTCAGCATTAAACTTGTAATTGTTGGGGCAGTACCAGCATGACCGTTATTGCAAAACGTAATAGGAGGTATCGAATTCGGATTTTCCACTACTCTTTCGAACTGGCAGGAAGGCGATCATTCGTCCAACGGCTTCACGGCGACCTTCCGTGCAGCAACCAACTCCAACGCAAATGAAGTGAGTGATGCGCCGGCGTTCGGCAACGCATGCACCCTCTCCGGGCATGTTCTCGTTCTGAATCAGGACTATCAAGCACTTGCGGTTACCAGTGTTCAGCGTGCTACCGTTCTGGTCCTTCTCCAAAAAGCTGATCTTGTCGAATCTGACGAGCATCGATTTATAAGGTCAGCGACAATTCGATTACCTTGGCCAAGTATCGTCCGCCTTCGTATCTACGTGAGGATTCCGTACAAAAGGATTATGTTGACGCGCAAGAACGTGATGAGGCGGGACGGTGGGAAATGCCAGTATTGCGGTAACTCAGACCGGCTTACGATCGATCACATACGTGCGAAATCGCGTGGTGGAAAAGACACTTGGGAGAATCTCGTGGCAGCGTGTGTACCGTGCAACAACAAAAAGGGAAATATGTCGCTGCAGCAGGCTGGTATGAAGCTTTGTAGAAAGCCATTTCGGCCGAGTTATGTGATGTACATTCGGGACTTCGTGGGCTCGCTCGACGACGCCTGGAAACCGTACCTTTTCCTATCGTGACAAAATCGTGGAATCTTCTGCTGCCCGATACCTTGCAAGAATCGCCTGGAGTGTTCCTGTAGTTCTCCTCATGCTTACCGTTCATCAGGCCAAAGTCACTGTTGACCTCGGAGCCACCATGCGGGACGGTATCCCGGCAAGGGCAGAAGTAACACGATACCACCGTACCGACCGTAAAGACGTAACTCACGCGGAAGTTGATCTGCTGGTGAAGTTCGAGGACGGGACGTGGATAGAAAAGAAGAAACTCGCACTGCCGTATACGATCGCGCACCGCATCGAGGATGCGGACAGTCTCGATGTGTTGGTGCTTGCCGGATCAGCCCAGGAAGTTGTGATCGCTTCCATCGTCGGCACCCAGCAGAAAATTGCTCTGTACAACATTGCAATGGGATTTATAGCATTTGTGCTCGCGGCGGTCGGCGTTTATTATTGGAACCGCATGATTGACACCGCGGAGGATTAATCGGAGCGGGCATCGGAAACCAAGCGACGGTATTTTGCTGATTTCTGTCGTAACTTCGGCCCTTCAATTCACAGAATCAGTTAGGGGTGCCCGCTGCGCGGGCTGAGACAATACCCTTCGAACCTGTCCGGGTCATTCCGGCGAAGGAAAACGATTTGCCCATATGCGTATCATCACCTGCTTTGTCCTCCTGTGCTCAATGTTTTCAGCGGCACCCGTCGTTGGTCGTCAGGCTTCAAACCCTTCTCGAACTTCTGAACCTGTTGTCTCCGGACGAGTTACGGATTCGAACGGAATCGCTCTGGTGGGCGCATCCGTTGAGCTTCGAATTTCGCCGTCCGAGCTTACCCGGTATGGTGCACAGACTGATTCGGACGGTCGGTTTGCCATTCAGAACGTCGCAAAAGGCACATATACCGTCAGAATTTCGTTTCTGGGGTACAGCACATGGACCCGCGAAGTGGACCTTTCGACAGAGACTTTTTCGGACGTCGTTATTGAGCTGAGCGAGGAAGCCGTGCCGTACCCGGAAGTTATTGTCAGTTTTCGGCGCACCAGCAAGGCCATTCAACCCGTCACGATCAGCAATATTACAGCCGAAGAACTCGAGCGGGCACCGGCCATGAAAGATTTGCCAGTTTTGCTCGCCCGGCAACCTTCCATAACCTACTATTCCGAAAATGGCAATGGAATGGGCTATTCGACGCTACGGATGCGTGGATTCGGGCAACGCCGATTGGCTATCGCGATCAATGGAATTCCTCAGAACGATCCAGAAGAGTTTAACGTGTTCTGGATAAACTTTTTCGACATCCAGGGTGTGGTAGAAGACGTTCAAATTCAGCGCGGGGCGGGAGCATCACTGTATGGCCCTGCCGCCATCGGAGGTGCGGTAAACATTCGTGCGATGCCATACCGGCCTGAGTTTTTTACGCGGGTGGAAGTTGGGGGAGGATCCTTCAACACGCGGCGTTACACGGCAGAAGTTAACTCCGGATTATTGGGAGACAAAGTCGTTCTTTTTGGACGTGTCAGTCGGCTGTTATCAGATGGCTACAGGGATTGGTCATGGACGGAATTCTGGCGCTTTTTTGCCGGTGGAACGATGTATGGCGAAAACTCAACGCTTACGGTTCAGGCATACGGTGGTCCACAGAAAGACGGTCTTGCCTATTCTGGTATTCCGAAGGCTGCCAATACAGAAACCATTGATGACGGCTTTGGAGGTACGATTGACCGGAAGTACAACTTTAGTTCATTTGATGGAGATGTTGAAAATTTCCACCAGCCCCATGTTGAAGTACACCACGATCTGAACTTATCCCCCTCGTTGAGCCTCAGCCAGAGTTTGTTCTGGGTTAAAGGGGAAGGTTTTTTTGATTTTGGAGGCACGTTCCGTTCTGCGAATTATCTCCGATTGCCCGATGGGTACGTAGCTGATGATGAGCGGGATCTCCCCTTATTTATCTCGAAACCGGAGGCGAGCGTCTTATTCAGGGCATACCTGGATCAGTGGCAGATAGGATGGGTGCCCCGACTCACGTTCTCTTCGGATCGTGCAACCACAACGGTCGGCCTGGAGGCTCGATTCCACCGGTCGTACCGATGGGGACGAATGCAGGAAGCAACGAACGTACCCGCCGAACTTGTTGGCTCAGAAAATGACGCCAGGGTGTATGCGTTCCGGTCTGAGAAAAAGATGGCCTCTGTGTACGCGTCTACTGTTTATAATCTTGCTCCAAAATGGACATTGCAGGCCGATTTGCAGGTCACGTACCGGGTGTACCGATTCTATGATGAGGAGTTTTTCGGGAATGAATTTGAGAAGCCGTATGTATTCGCGAATCCGCGTGTGGGCGTTACGTTTAAGCCCGATCCAAGGACGACCGTCCACGCAAGCGTTGCGTACGCACAGCGCGAGCCTCGCATGAAATCCTTGTACGACGGGGAAGAGGCGGGAGCTGGATTTCTGCCTGCTTTCGAACAGAATCAAGACGGGAGTTGGAATACAGATGAGCCCTTTGTGGCGTCTGAAAACCTCATAGATATCGAGTTTGGCGCGGCGTACGTTTTTGAGCGTGCCCGTATCGGCGCGAACCTGTTTTACATGGATTTCAATGACGAAATCATCGCAAGCGGCGGATTGGATCAGTTCGGTGTGCCACGAAGTGGCAATGCAGAGAATAGCATTCATGCCGGTATCGAGCTCGAACTCGCCGTTTCACTCGTCGCCGGATTGCAATTCCGTGGAAATACCACCATTTCCAGAAATCGCTTCCGGACGTTTACGGAATACGCGACCCTTCCGGACTTTTCTGTCGCACCACTGGATCGCGCCGACAATCCCATCGCCGGATTCCCAGACAACATCGCTAACGCGGGACTCGTTTATGTTCGCAATGGCCTGAATGCAGAAATATATTTGGCTTATGTCGGAAAGGCGTACGTGGATAATAGCGGGGGCACATTGGCCGATGGCACACCGTCTGATATCCATATCATCGATTCGTATACGATGGTGGATATGGTTGCTGGATATGAGTTTCCGGTTTCTTCCGTCCTCGCGAATCTGAGGCTGAACGTGGCACTTAATAACGTACTCAATCAGAAAGTCCTGCAGTATGGGAATGTCGGATTTCCTGATCCGCAATTCTTCCCGGCGGCGACCAGACACGTGTATGCCGGACTGCGATATACGATAAAATAGAACGAACCAGAGCAGAGCGTTCGAGAAGGATTCGGAGTGGCTTGTTCTTTGCTCGTCTACCAGAACATCTGTTTCATACAGAACACGGATCCACCAGCTTTCAGGAACTCGGATGTGTCAACTTCAACCGGTGTGTATCCCACGGAAGACAAGGCATTGACGGTCTCGGTGCAGCCCTTTTGGATTACAACGTATTTGCCGTCCGGGCAGTGCGCGTTGCAGGAAAAAAGAGTCCGGGCTTCGTTTTCGGGCGACTCAATCACATTCCTGAAGAACGAACGGACGAGATCCAGACCAGCCGGCTGAAATGCGCCAGGATAAATGAGTACCGAGTCTTCATCCAGAACACTGAAGCAGGTGTCGAGATGGTAAAAATCCGGATCAGTGAGTTCGATCAGTAAAATCCGAACATCCAGTTCTGAAGAGATTTGATTGTACACGCTCTCGTCGGTTCGAAATCCGTAACCACCCCACAAAAGATACCTGTGCGGATGCCAGATGCCATCGCCCATTCCTTCGAAACTGGTCTGCGCCGATTCGTGAAGGGGTATCGTCTCAAATCCGAGATCTGAAAAATACTCGGCGTACCGGTTCACTTCCGCCATGCGTTCTTTTGTGAACATTTTGCTCAGAACGACGCCTTTTTGATTGCCGTTCGTGGAACGGATGAACGGAAGTGTTTGATTGGCACAAAATACCATGTCCGGTAGTCCTTCGAGACCCTGAATAGTATGCACTTCCAGCCCGCAATTCAGAAACGTATCGTGAAGGGCTTTCCACTGGGCCATCGCCAGATCATGGTCGATAGTACCGATATGACCGGCCATATGCGGATTGATGACATACGTGACATCAAAATGATCAGGTGATGTCATCAGAACCCGGCCCGGCCTGGGGCACGTCGGGACATCGCTCAAGGTAAAATCCAGGTCCTGCGTCGACCGATAAATCATATAAAATCAGTTGGTGAATTGAGACTTCAGATATTCCTCAAGCGACCGAATATCGGATACTGAAACGCGGAATGCAATCTGGACAATGTTACCCCGTTCGGTGACCTCGATAAGGTTGAGCAACGTAATAAATTCCTCTGTTTCTTCTACGTATACCTTTCCGAGGGCTATGCTTCCCCTGACAAGATCCGCAACGTCCGATGGGGCAATTCCCTCTCTGGCCGAAAGTAAAATCATTCCTGAAAGTTCGGGTGAATCCCCAGCTTCAGCATCCAGATTAAAGGCTACGGCCATGCCGGCGACCGCTTTCGTGAGCAGTTGGACTTCCTGAACTGACGAGTTAATGGGCGTTTCTTTCAGAATTCGTTGGATCGATTCACTGGCAACCCAGAATTGACTGTGGGAAGCTGCTATAATCAGATCTGAAATCTCCGTGGCGAAGTTTTCGCCGGGTGCTTTTTCAGTTCCGTGCGCCCGGGCGTGCATCATTTCCAGGCGGTCATTGGACGAGGCGACGAGTAACAATCCATCCTCGATGAGACTGATAAAAAGTCCCTCATGAGCCATAGTATGTTCATGGCCGTCACCCGACTGGCGCTCCACTATCGTCGAGCCCCGGGCTACTTTGTTCAAATGCTCTTTCGTAATGGGTGCAAAAACGACGGCGCTCCCGAATTCGAAGGAGTTCCCGCCACCTATGCTGAAATAGGCCGCTGCGGATTCATCGTCGATGTCAATTCCAAGCTTGGTCAGCAGCTCCTGAATCTCCGCCTGGCTTTCCAATGAGGTCTCGCGATCCAGAGCCATCGAGAACGCGTTAAGGCTTTCCAGTGCATACAACCCACCGAAAATATCACCGTCACTTCCCAGTATGGTGAGGGCCTGGATCGTTTGATCTGATGGGGGCTTAATGTCTTCCGTGCAGCCTGTCAGAAGAATTGTCGCTGCTAAGACCGTTGACAGCGCAGCTGCGCTTGAAAAACTCGAAATCGCGCGCTTAAAAGTCCCGCCGATTGAAAAGAAAGAATCCGATTGCATATACCACTACCCCGAAAAGAATTGAAGAGACCAAAGGATAGGTGGATGTAACGGATCCATCTGAGGCCAGTTGCATCATTCCCGCCATGACCTCGAAGTAGTTCGGAAGTATGTGGTACAGAGTGACAAACACCGCGCCCCAAAACTCGCTCAGTTGAGGCACGATCTGATCTTTTGCGGCGAGTATGGCGGACACGAAAATGCATCCGTATGCCATCACAAGTGCGAGGCCTGTACTCCGAAATGCTATTGAAATGGTTATAACCACTGAAAATATGACGGCAAACATTACCGTAATCGTGGGTATTGCGAGGAGCAAATGAAACTGCCAAACTCCAGTTTTAAAAGAAATAACGAGCCAGACGGCCGTTATTAAATAGCTGCTCAACAGAAAAACGATGGCCCACACTCCTGACAGATGCCCCCATAATAGTTTGGTCCTGGATATGGGCTTTGATAACAGGAGATCTATTCGACCTTGTTCAAGAAAACCACTTACCAGAGGCATGGTCGCAAACAGTCCGATCAGGGTGCCGAATATGTAAGCGAGGCTGAAAACGAAGTCGTTAATGCCCAGAACAAAATTGTCGAGACTGAGCCCTTGCCTGATAATACTGCCTTCTTCGTCGCGGATGATCTCTCCTGACTCAAGATCACGGACTGCTTCGGTCGGTGCGTGGTTTTCAAAACCCAGAATTCGGACAGCGGCAATGGATCCCTCGACCACGTCCAGACTCAGTGCAAAAGAAAGCATGATCCACGCGATGGTTGTCATGATGAACAACCCGAGGGTGATTTTCATCGCCCATAACTCTCTGAAGGTCAACTTGATAGAGCCCAGAAATTGTCTCATTGTTACGCCCCTGCCCCTGCGCCGGTGATTTTCCCGCCCGCATCAATACCTGCCCGATCATCCCGGTCGGTGATCGTCTGGATAAACTTGGTCTCGAGCGAAATGGACCGCGGCCGGATGGCGGTGATGAAGAGCCCGGCATTCCGCAGCTGATCGATCCATTCGTTTAACTCTTCGGGCGTTGTAGCGCCAATCGATATTGAGAACTGATCTGAAGATCCTCCATTGACAGACTTTTCAACGGAGTATTCTGTATGTAATGCAGTGGGAAGCGCAGATTTAAGTCTGCCTTCAGCATCCCCGTCTGATTCGGACTCCAACGTTATAACGTACCCTGTTTCGCCGGCTGTTAACTCTTCTATGGTTCCGGACTGAATGAGTCGCCCTTTATGTAAAATGGCAACGCGGTCACAAATTAATTCAACCTCGGACAACAGATGCGAATTCAGGAAAATGGTTTTGCCTTCATCCCTCAATTCGGACAATAAATCTCGGATCTCCCGGCGCCCGATCGGGTCGACTCCGTCTGTTGGTTCGTCCAGAAACAAGACCGCCGGGTCATTCAGAAGGGCCTGAGCGATACCAAGCCGTTGCATCATGCCCTTGGAAAATGTTTTGATCCGATCGTCACGCCACGCCGACAATCCAACCCGTGATAACAGTCTGTCTGCGCGAGTCTCGATTTCGCTATCTGAAACGTTCGACAGCTCACCGTACGTTCTTAATGCCCCGATGGCGGTCAAAAAGGGAGGAAATCGATGGTTCTCGGGCAAAAAGCCTATTTCCGATCGGGATCTCCAGTCCGTGACGGTACGTCCCAACAATCTTGCCTCGCCGGACGTTGGTTTAACGACGGCCAGAAGAATTTTGAGTAGTGTGGTTTTACCGGCTCCATTTGGACCGAGCAGTCCGAATATCTCTCCGCGTCCTACAGAAATCGATAACGCGTCGAGCGCGTGGACGGTTCTTTTTCTCGCAAATCCAGAATAGATTTTAGTCAGATCTGTTGTTACAACCGCCTGTTCGGCGCTTGAATCAGCCATGGTATTCCAGTATACGTTGTCTTCTAGTTTACGCTGTTTTCTAGTTTACGTTACCTTCTAGTTTGCGTCCGTGAGGGCGGCAATCCCCGGAAGCGTTTTACCTTCCAGGAATTCGAGCATGGCTCCTCCGCCCGTTGACACGTGGCTCACACGATCGGCCAGGTTCACTTGATGGATGGCGGCGACGGAGTCGCCGCCACCAACAACTGTCAACGCATTATTGTCCGTCGCATCTGCCATTGCCTGTGCAACCGCAAGTGTCCCTCCAGCAAAATTGGACATCTCAAAAACGCCCATCGGTCCGTTCCATACAATAGTTTTCGCTCTCAGAATGAGCTCACGATACCGCTTCTGTGTTACGGGTCCGATATCAAGTCCCATATTTCCGTCGGGGATACGGCCGTTCGAAACACTCGTTGCAGCATCGTTGCTGAAAGAGTCGGCCGTAACATGATCGGATGGAAGAATGAGTCGTTCGCCGGACTGATTCAATAATTCAGCGGCTAACCCGAGAAGATCGTCTTCGACTAGCGACGTACCTGTATTCTGGCCCATCGCTTTCAAAAAAGTGTAGGACATCGCGCCTCCGATCAGGAGGAAATCTACGCGCTCGAGCAACTGTTGTATGAGAGCAATTTTATCCGATACCTTTGCGCCGCCTAATATGCCGATGAAGGGACGGGCCGGCTCGTCCAGCAACCTCGACAGGTAAGAAATCTCGCGCTGCATGAGGTATCCGGTTCCTGACTGACTGATATGGTGCGCTATACCTTCTGTTGATGCATGAGCACGATGAGCCGTTCCAAAAGCATCGTTAATAAATACATCACCCACGCCTGCCATCCGTTGCGCCAGAACCGGATCATTCCGGGTTTCCCCCGGCTCAAATCGCGTATTCTCAAGGACGAGAATATCACCGGGAGTGGCATCGGAGACTGCTTCGTCCACAAGCGATCCCGTCACTGCCGGCACAAAAGTTACCGCCAGGTTGAGCAGGCCAGCAAGGTGTTCAGCTACGGGACGGAGAGAGTATTTTTCTACAACTTTTCCTCCCGGTCGCCCAAGATGGCTCATCAAAATGGCCCTGCCACCGGCTTCGTAAATGGCTCGAACGGTCGGCAGCACCGCCGTTAAGCGCGTGTCGTCGCCGACCTGGATATCGCCTTCGAATCCCGACAGTGGAACGTTCATGTCCAGCCGCACAAGAACCCTTCGTCCGGCAAGGTCAATCTGGTCGATATTCAGTTTCGACATGTTATCAAGTCACTGGAATCAAGCCGAAAAACTTTAACTAGCCGTTGTGAATACGTTCAACCAGGTCCATAACCCTGTTCGAGTATCCCCATTCATTATCGTACCAACCAACCACCTTGACCGTGCTGCCCATCACCATGGTCAATGACGAATCGAAGATATTGGAATGTGCATTGTGTATGACGTCTATCGACACGATCGGATCTTCGGTGTATTCGAGAATTCCGTTGAGCGATCCCTCCGATGCCGTCCGGAATAGTGCATTAACTTCTTCGACGCTCGTATCGCTGCCAACTTCAACCGTCAGGTCGGTGATCGATCCATCGGGAATAGGAACGCGGAGCGCAAACCCATCGAGTTTTCCGGCCAGATGGGGCAATACGAGTCCCACGGCTTTTGCAGCGCCGGTTGTGGTAGGAATAATAGAATAAGCAGCGGCCCGGGATCGGCGCAGGTCACTGTGAGGAGCATCCAGAATTCGCTGATCGGAGGTGTACGCGTGCACCGTGGTCATGAATCCGTGCTTTACACCGAAGGCGTCGTCTAACACTTTTACCATCGG
>SMXK01000120.1 GCA_004356265.1 Bacteroidota bacterium | reverse complement strand
GGCAGGTCTCAATCCTTCTACACAATAACCCAAGAACGCGAGGTAGAGGATTTTTCTGCGGACGCCATTTTTCATGAAAGATCAAACTATTATTATCGGCCGTTCCGAAGCGACGACGAATATTTCCAGGAGGAATTCAGACTGGATGATTAAGGTCGGAAGATCCATTCTCTGATCAGGAAATTTGATTTTGTCTTGGGCAGCGGGAATGCTGCCCGTGCGTACGTCACCGTGAATAACGGGGAACTCCATGAACTCCCGTTGAGGTGGTTCTCGCGACGTACTGGGTGGGCGCTAAGCCCGGGTTATGAAAGGAATAATGTTCGCTTCGATCGTACGTTAACTTCGCGATGCATGTCTTGTCACAACGCGTATCCCGAACAAATCCCGTTTGTGTCCGGAAAATTCATAAACGTCCCGGAAGGAATCAGTTGCGAAAGATGTCATCGCGCCGGGGCGCTCCACGTGGAGGAACGGCTGGCAGAATTCACCCCACGGGATTCCATCGATCTGACCATCATTAACCAAACACATCTTTCCATTTCACGACAAATCGATGTATGTCAACAGTCTCACACCACCGGTGCTGCAACGGTCCTCAAGGAGGGCCGGGGGGACTTTGATTTTCGGCCTGGACAAACCTAGACATCTCACATTGCGATTTTTGAAGAGATTACTCCGGACTCAGGTGAGGATATTGTTGTCATATCCCATGCAGATCGACTCAAGAAATCAGCGTGTTTTATACAAACTCGCAAGTCGCCCCAACCACTCACGTGTGTTACCTGCCACGACCCGCATTGTATCCAGAAAACAGCTGGTTTCCCGCCTCTTGTTATGTTGAGGTTTCCGGGACATAGGGCCTGAGTATTTTAACGATACTCGTATTTCATGTCATGCGAATATCGAAAATCGGTTTCAGGAGGAACCCGCCAGATCAGACCATTCGGGCAACGCGACCTGTTTCAGCTGCCATATGCCCAAGGTCGAAGCGCAAAATGCCCCACACGCCAGCTTCAGATCATTGGATTCGATCGAGTGCAGACACTACGCTGGTGCCTGTGATGCTAGCCCTCCTACCTGAACTCGTCCCGATATTTGACTCTGGCGCAACTGCTTGAATCACGTGGGCGTTTTGAAGAAGCCCGCGCAGAATTCACGTCTGCGATCACCGAGGATCCGTGGCTTACGTCTGCACATTACGGATTCGGAACAGCTTCGCTTTCGGTACAAAAAATTGAAGATCCCGAATTGGCTTTTCAGGAAGCGATATAATTTGACCCTGAATTCGTAAACGCTTTAGTCAATTTGGGGGCCGTATACATTCTGCAGCAGGTACTCATTCTGTCTCCGCGTGACGAGCGGGCGCGAACCGTTCTGGAAGAAGTCAGGCGATTAATGAAGAATCAGGAAGCAGACTCGTTTTAGCATCTGTCCTTCGTCAATCAAGCAGCCTGCGAAGACCGAAGATAGTCCAGCGCGTTCTGCATTACGGAAATATCCATCCCGATCTGACCAACCGTTGAATGACAGGTTGGACACAGCAATCCGCGTACGGTCTGGGTTTCCTGACAGTAGTCAACGACGAGTCGTTTCTCCAGTGTACGCTTTCGACATGAAGCGCAACAATTGTTTTGATTGCAGAGCATGGCTTCTTCATCCGATGGCGTCAATCCAAACTCTCTGAAAAGGCGTGCAGCTCGCCGAGCTTCATAGTCGTTTTCGATCCCGAAAATGGATTCGGCATTGGCATCACACTCCATACAAGACTCCCGATAGACTCCGCGTTCATGATCCTGCCACCCGAATTGATCGCGGGTTTTTTCCGTCTTACAGTGACTGCAATGCTTTTTCGGCGTTTCCATCGATTGTGTATAGTGAAATGATAAACGTGCCTGAAAACAGTTAATCGTCTGCAATAAATATGCCAACCGGAGCGTATTCCATTGTTCGGCAAAAATAGTCCATCGGGGCGGATAGAATAATATCGTATTCCCGTGCGTCTCTGCGGATTATGCGAATTTTTTGTGATCGCGTTCGAATCTCAGTTCGACACCGATTTAACCCTCCGACTAGAAATCGGAAGAATAACCCGGGGCTGGAGGACGAAATGACCGGAGCGCCGAAATGTATACCCGGCATTTAACGAGGTAACCGCTGATCCATGTCGGCCACGACGTAAGCCATTACGGCCATCGCGGCGACACACAAGTTTAATTCGTGGGGATCCAGCTTATCAATCGTATCTGCGTGCGTGTGGTGGTACCAGAAATATTCTGTTCCGTCAACGCTCAGGCCCATTCCGGGCATGCCTTCAGCCATAAGCGGACCGATATCGGCGCCGCCTCCACCACGAGTTATTTGGCCAGCTTCAATGCCCTCGAGTAATTGACCAATCTCGACCAGAAGGTCATAGGCGTCGCCCGACCCCGAGAAACCGAACCCGCGGGGTTTAAAGACACCCCCGTCTGACTCAATACCAAGGATATGGTTGTCGATCTCGTCAACGTGTGCATCCCTATATCCGTTTGCACCGCGCATTCCATTCTCTTCGTTCGTCCAAGCCACTACGCGAACCGTTCGTTTCGGCTTCAGGCCCAGGTCCTGAATCAGCTTCACGGCCTGCCATGCGGCAACTACGCCTCCACCGTCGTCCATAGCCCCTTGTCCAACATCCCACGAATCAATATGGCCACCGAGTACGATTATTTCATCTGGAAATTCAGATCCAACTACTTCTGCAAGAACATTCCGAGACAACACATCCGGCAGCGTTGTGGCACCCATCTTCAATCGAACAACAATTTTCTGTCCGCGATTTTGCATGCGCTGCATCATGTTTGCATCCTCGAGCGTTACAGCCGCTTTGGGAATCCGGGGCGTATTTTCGTCATAATTCGAGGTACCGGTATGTGGTGTAGACATCGATGCAGGTGCGACGCTCCGGATTAATATGGCTATTGCTCCGACTTGAGCCGCCCGTATCGCGCCGTTTCGACGGTACGTGGTGTCATATCCCCTCCATGTATCGTTATTAAAGAGGACGATTTTCCCTCTGGCTTCGTCCGCGTGTGCATCCAGATCATCAAAATCTTTTACAACGAGTACCTCCGCTGTAATACCCATGGGAGGCGTTCCAACCGAACCGCCGAGCCCAAGAATCTGCATGTTTGACTCATGCGGCTCCATAAGCGTGAGAGATTCATCGCCCCGCACCCAATGCGGCACCATGACCTCCTCCCCGATCACATTTTGAAGACCATCCTGGGCCATGGCTTCGAGCATCCAGTCAATCGCAGATTCCAAATTGGTGGATCCCGAGAACCGGGGTCCGAACGTATCGGTCATGTATGCCAGTCGATCATAGGCAAAACTGTCGGCAAGAGCTGCTTCGATTAATCGGTCCGCATCTGCCCGATATCGATCCACGATGGTATCCGGCCCGGTTGCCTGCGCGGAAACCGTATTGGAAAAAGAGATGGCCGACACACAGGCTATAGCGCAGACCACGAGTGACGAAAAAATTAATGGCGAGCGTGATTTCATCTTGGAGTAATAATTTGATATTGAGGGCCGCAACAACTATTGGTCTTGGCCGAGGGACTCATCTAACATTCTGGACGCCATTCTGCTGAAGTCGGTCTCAGTAACGATTCCAACGAGTTGTCCATCCCGGACAACGGGGAGGGCGCCTACCTTATGTTCGCGCATCAGGCTAATCGCCTGCCTGGTGCTGGTTTCCGGCGAAATGAATATCGGATCAACCGTCATGACGTCGCTTACGGGCTCATCTTTATCTGACCCGGAGGTTTTGCTCGCCGCCAGGTACCTCAAGATCGCTCGATGGGTCACAATCCCAACGAGACTGTGGTCCTTATTCTCAATAAGAACGTGCCGAATATTTTTCCAGTCCATGAGCACCGCTACGAGTTCTATCAACTCATCTTCATGGACTGTATATAGATCTGTGGACATGTAATGCTCGACCCGCAAACCTGGGGCTTTCGACACCGATTCGTCGATCGTATCCGCGATGTCCCATAAATGGCCTGCTTTCCCCTCTTTCTGGAAAGCCACCATTTTCGATACCAGGGTATCGAGTCGTTGGGATCTTGAGCTTCCGGCTGTCTTCATCTTGCTCAAGCTGGCAAGTTGCCACTGCGAACCTGTCATTCGGGAAGCAACACGTTCGTCGATCACACTCAAATACCTATCAATATCTGATTCGTCGATATTATTCCTTTCTAATCCTTCGCGGGCGATCGGAAGAAGTTCTGTTCGAATGAGCTCCGCTACCGGCCACATTTTGCCATCGATCCAGTTCACCTCAGCGGATAACCCTTCCCGGGCCGCCGCTATGAAATTGCTTCGGACGTCATCAAAAACCAGAAGAGGCCGAATATCTTCATGCCTGTTCGCGAGTCCATCTTCCAAGCCGAACCAGAAGGCCGAATTCGCGACCTCATCGATCACACTCGGGCCCGATGGAAGGATTCGGTTTTCGATTCGAAGATGTGGCTTACCGTTCGTGATTCCATAACACGCTCTATTCCACCTGTAAACAGTGCCGTTGTGTAACTGCAACGCCCGCAATCTTGGCGCAATTCCGTTTTCGAGTGAATCAAATGGATTGTCAAAATCACTCGTCATGATCACCCGAAATCTGACCAGATCTTCTCTGTAAAGCTCCAGTACAGACGAGTTGACCCATTCCGACCCGAAGTGCACACGCGGACTCATGTCACGCAGATACAGATTGCTGCTTCTGGTATCTATGGCCTGCTGAAACAACGCGATGCGAGTTTCTCTCCACAATCGTTTTCCGAAAAGAGTCGGTGAATTGGTGGATGCTGCAAGCACAGGGGCGGCAATCAGCTGCGCCACATTATAGTAGTGTGCAAATTCGTCTGGAGTTACCTGGAAATGAGTCTGAAAACTCGAATTACAACCCTCCACCATTATGTTGTCGTGCTGGTAAAACAGCTCATCGACGCCACCGATACGGTACTGGGCTGTCCCGCCCATGAGCTCCATTATCATATCATTGAGCGCATGGTAGCGCTCCATCGGCGCCATGTTCTCGATACGTAAATCGGACGAATGAATGGTAGGTAGAATCCCGACAAGTGCCACTTCAGCATTCACTTGACGTGCGAGGCCACGAATATATTCGAGTCCATCGTCAATATCTGAGTGCAGCGTAGAGAGGCAATCACCCTTGAATTCGAGTGGATCCAGATTGAATTCGAGGTTGAATCGGGTGAGTTCGCTGACCAGACGGGGGTCTGTATTCGCTTCCAGAATTTCCATCGCGACCGGTGAGGGATGCCATCTTTCATTGACCAGAAATAACTCTTGCTCAGCGCCGATCCGCCGGATACCGGTCTCGAACATTTCGTTCTGAATCATGTGTTCTGCGGCTCGAATATCGTTGATAATCTGCCGTGTGAACCGCCGCATTGTGGCTGGATCACTTGTGTCGTATATGTCGTGTTCGCCCATTATTGATAAGTTTTCCGCGTATCCGAGCGCGAAGATTAAAGCCGGAAAACCAGATTTACAACCGCTCCGGCAAGGGTCTTTCGAAACCTCACAATTTCGGATTCGTTTCGGATGCCTATTCTGGTTTCACTTATGCGCCCTGACTGTCCACATTCTTCCGGCTCGCGATTCCCGATCGGCCTGTCGCTGGTCTTGAGCGGTATTATCTATTTCCTATCCGGACACATCAATAATGTACATGCGTACCAATCTGTTGACTCGAAAGATTTAACAGATGCCCGGCAGCTCGAACGAATTGTCTTGCGCGGGTTGACCCGACTGTATTGGGAAGATTATGAAGGCTCGAAAGCCGTCTTTAAAGAGGGGTTACGGCTGGATCCCTTCAATCATGTTCTTCTGGCATCATTGTCTCGGGCTAATCACGCGTCAGGAGATCTGGAGTCTGC
>SMXK01000119.1 GCA_004356265.1 Bacteroidota bacterium | reverse complement strand
TTCAATAAGCGTAACGTGACCCACGGTGACGCCAGCGACATCCGTAATCGCATTCAGAGGTCCCGTTTCCAGTACGCCGGGATGCAGTCCGAGATCGCGAACGCGAGGCTTTTCGACGGATTGCCATGCCAACGCGTCCCCCACATGCGCGAATCCGATTCCGATCACGAGTATCAAAAGAACAGTCAGTTTAGACGAATGCATACGCGAGCCCGCAGAGTTATGTATATATTGTGGCCCTGAAAACGGCACCTTGGAAGTAGAATAGTGACTGAAGAAATAGCAGAAAAGAGAAGAGAGACGATCGGCATTCTCGGCGGAGCGGGACCTCAAGTACGGTTTGACCTGGCTCACGCTTTTCTTAATTTCTGCAGCCACTAACACCGAAACCCACCAGCATGCTCAGCCAGGCCGTAGAAGACTACCTGAAGGCTATTTACAAGCTACACGATGGCGCCCCGGTTTCGACAACCGATCTCGCGCGTACTCTTGATGTATCGTCGGCGTCGGTTACAAATATGGTTAAGAAGCTGGCTCAGAATGGCTTTTTAGTCCACGAATCGTATCGAGGAGTTAGCCTTACGTCAGCGGGTGAAAAAATAGCACTCGAAATCATCCGTCATCATCGGCTTCTGGAAACGTATCTTCGAGAGATCATGGGGTATGATTGGGAGCAAATGCACGACGAGGCAGAACGGCTTGAGCATCATATTTCAGAAGAGTTCGAAGCAAAACTGGACGAAATGTTGGGCTTCCCGACTGTAGACCCTCACGGCGATCCGATTCCCGCCCGGGATGGTACAATTTCTGACCTCGGCGGCGCACCTATCAGCACATTTGATAAAGGTGCGTTGATACGAATTTTGCGGGTACCCGACGAAGATCCGATGCTGCTACACCAGCTGGAAGACCACGCTCTACTTCCCGGTTCTGAGGTTCGATTGCTCGGTGATTCGACCGATGAGACCGAATTGCTGGTACAAATCGTGGATCAGCAGGTGTCGATTACGAAAGAGACAGCCGGAAAAATATTCGGCGAACTCATCTCACCACCGGCAATTAAATAATGCCACCTTCGATGCAGAAAATGAAATATTTTGTGACTGGCGGGACCGGATTTATCGGAGGTCGGGTCGTAAAGTCTTTGCTCAGCGCGGGCCACTCCGTACACGTCCTGGCGAGAACCCCGCACAAGGCTCTGGATCTGCGAAACGCAGGAGCCATCATATTCAGAGGAGACGTAACCGATAAATCCTCCATGGTTGAGGCCATGGATCAATGCAACGGTATTTTTCATATCGCCGCCGATACATCAATCGGTCCAAAAAACGGCGCGTCCATGATCGACACAAATGTACGTGGTACGCATAACGTGTTGTCACTCATGAGCGAATTGCAAATTTCAAAGGGCGTCTACACCAGTACGACCTGGATAAACTCGAACACATCGGGTGTGCTTGCCGATGAGACGTATTACAATGAAGGCCTGTACCTGTCTGATTACGAAAAGAGTAAGTGGGAGGCCCATTACAACGTCGCCCGGTCGTTTATATTTAATGGACTACCACTCGTTATTGTGATGCCTTCTCTCGTTTATGGCCCTGGCGACCATAGTCCACTGGCTGATTCCTTCACTTCTCTGTTGCGTGGCCGATTGCCGTTTTTGCCATCGGGCACATCACATTCATGGGCCCACGTTAAAGATGTAGTCCGTGGTCATATTCTCGCCATGGAAAAAGGAACCGTTGGAGAATCTTACATATTGGGAGGACCTACACATTCGATTATTGATGTGTTTGATGTTGCCGCCAATATGAGTCGTCGAAGACGCGCGCCCATCCATTTGCCGCCAGCCATAATTCGATTCTTCGCCTCTGTCGTAGCTCTCAGCGGTGATGTATTACCAATTCCATCTTATTACTCTTCCGAATCTCTTCGGCTGAACGCTGGAACAACCTACGTGTCTACCTCTGAAAAAGCTGTCCGGGAACTGGGCTACTCCCATCGCAGCATAGAATCCGGATTGAAAGATTATCTGGTTGATATCGCCAGCCGTATTTCTAGAGAAAGATTGCCCGAAGAGTCCCACCGAAGCTGATTTGGAATCAGATCCACTTGTGAATACTTATCATCATCTGGAAGAGCAGATCCTCCGTTTTTTGAGGAATCATGGTCAACGGGCCTATCGGCCTAAGGAGATCTCGAAAAAACTGAACATCACAGGCAACGAGTCCTTCAGAATTTTTCAGAGTGTTATTCAATCGTTGATTCTGGAAGGCCGCGTGGGTCGCGAAAAAGGAGGAAGAATTACATTTCGCCAGAGGGAAGGGCACCTGGAAGGCACCCTGCGTGTACATCGCGACGGATTCGGGTTTGTGACTGTAGAGGGCGAAGAAGAAGACCTGTTTGTGCGCGCCCGGCGCATGAACAATGCTCTGGACGGAGATCGGGTACTGGTCACCCGTCTCGCGATCAGAGCCGGAGACGACAGACCTTCGGCAGAAATCATTACTGTACTGGAGCGCACTCGCAAGGAAGCCGTTGGGACGCTTCATAAACAAGGATCATTCGGAATTGTTATCCCTGATGACCTCAGGCTGCAGCACGATATCTATGTTTCGGATGATGGATCGTCCGGCGCTCAAGACGGAGACAAGGTTGTCGTCTCAATTGATTCCTTTGAAGACAAGAGGGGAGCTATTCAAGGCACGATTCTGAAAGTTCTGGGACCCTCCTCGGATCCGGCCGTGCAAATACTCGCCGTTGCTCTGAGCAGTGGCGTTCGGTCCGATTTTCCAGACGGCGTGGACGCGGAGATCATGTCGGGAAAAGAGGCATTGTTGCAGACTGAAGAGCGGGAAGATCTGCGCAAGCTGGTAATTTTTTCCATCGACCCGGCGGATGCGAAAGATTTTGACGACGCTCTGCATATTACCGAGCTGGACGGCGGAGACATTGAAGTGGGTGTTCACATTGCGGACGTGAGCCATTTTGTACCGCCGGGAGGTGAAATCGACCGAGAAGCATTTGCCCGCGGGACGAGTGTATATCTGGTCGACCGCGTAATTCCAATGTTGCCGGAGGAATTGTCGGAAGACCTCTGTTCGCTTCGCCCGAACGAAGATCGCCTCGCCTTCTCGTGCATTATGCGGCTCGCGCCTGATACCACCGTTCAATCGTTCCGAATCTGCGAGACCCTGATTCACTCAAAACATCGTCTTACCTATCAGGACGCTCAAGACATTATTTCTGATGATGCGTCGACGCACGTGTTAAAACGAGTGTTGACGGTAGCCAATCGGCTGGCTAAAAAAATGAGTCAGGATCGACTTGAGCGGGGTGCCATCAATTTCAACTCGGTTGAGGTCAAGGTGGTGCTGGATGAAGCCGGCCATCCCATCGACATCGTGCCGCGGGTACGATATGATGCCCACAAATTGATCGAAGAGTTCATGCTGCTTGCGAACCGAACGGTCGCTCGATACATGAGCGAAGATTCGCCTGGTGCTCCGGCAGCGCCCTTCATTTCCAGGATTCACGAACCGCCGGATCGGGAAAAAATCAGGCAGTTGGCTGCGTATGTTCGGCCGTTTGGATTCAACCTTCCTAATCAGGATGGAATGGTCTCAGCGGCAGACTTGAATGCCTTGTTGAATGCCGTATCAGGAAGCCCGGTAGGACCAATTATTGAAGTTGCAGCGCTGCGCTCGATGTCAAAAGCACGGTACGGAGTTGAACTTAAAGGACATTACGGCCTCTCCGAGAAATTTTACACGCATTTTACCAGTCCCATACGACGGTACCCTGACCTGATCGTGCATCGATTATTGAAGGGTAAGTTGGCGAAAATCAAGGGACCCAAAGCGTCAGAATTACAAGCTCAGTGTGATCACCTTTCAGAACGAGAGCGTGTTGCCGTCGAAGCCGAAAGAGCTTCCATTAAATTGAAACAGGTAGAATACGCGGCCGGGCATCTGGGAGAATTATTCTCTGGTGTGGTCGTCGGGGTTGCCCGATTCGGAGTATTTGTACAAATAACCGACCTGCTTGTGGAAGGACTTGTACACGTTAGAGATATGGACGACGACTTTTATCAATACGATGAAGGTGCTTATGCACTCGTCGGATCTCGCTCGGGACGACGTTATGTACTTGGCAACCAGGTGCGGGTTATACTCGCTGCCGCAAACACAGAAACGAGAGACATTAACCTCATTTTTGATGGACTTAAAACATCCCGGCCAAGACGAAAAAAGGCCAGGAAACGATCAAAACGTTAAAGATTTGAAGTTTTTTGCCGAATATGACCCGGATGAACTGTTCTCTTTTTTTACCCAAACCTCGTAAATGAATTCGATCCGGGGACTCGACACGTACCGACTCCTGATTCGGAATCAGTGGAGGACGATGAGACGCTCTACACGATCAGGCCACAACCTTTTCATGTGGATCGTTCTTGGCGTTATGGTGGCGTACGCAACATTCACCCTGTTCGTCCTGGGCTTCTTCTTCGATCGGTTTTCTATAATTCTATTCCCGAGTGAAGAGCCTGTTCTGGTTGTAAATAAATTTCTTCTGGCCGGGTTTTTGTCCCTCTTTTTCATTCGGTTTCTGTTCCAGAAAACACCACGAATGATATTGTCTCCCTACTTGCATCTCCCGATCAAGAAGCGACATCTCGTTGCCTTTTTCCAGGCCTCGAGTCTGTTGACAATCCACAACATCTACCCACTTCTCTTTTTTATTCCGTTTTGGATGCGATTCGTCAGACCCGAGCATACGGTAATTTCGAGTTCCCTGTGGCTTGCTTCCATTTTGTTGTTGATGGGCGCGTCTCATTATGGCAACCTGGTTCTGCGTAGCCTGCTGGCAAGACGGGCAGCATGGTTTTACCCTCTGATGGCGCTGCTGGTCGTTGTAGCTATCGTGGACGAGACCTCCGGCCAAGGACTTACGTCTACGATTTCTGCATACATGTTCGCTCAGATTCTTTCGGAAGGCGCGCTCTCGTTCGGATTAATATGCGGGGTTTTTTTCATACTGGCTGCGTGGTCATCCATTATGCTCATGCGTACGCTTCGAAAACCGTTGGCATCTTCTTCAGGCGCCACTACAAAGCGCACGAAATTCAGAGTGCCCGCCCGGTATGGTATTACTGGTCAATTATTGCACCTTGAAATTCTACTCATGTGGCGAAATCGACGCCCACGACATTATTTATTCTTGTCGTTGATGTTCTCGACCATGTATCTCGTTGTGATGATGGCCTCGGAACGCGTTTACGGCGGTGCTATTTTCGACGGACTGATCGGACTATTCGCCTCCGGTGGTCTTGCTCTGAACTACGGCCAACTGATGTTCAGCTGGGACAGCAGACACTTCGACGGAATTCTGGCGCGAAACATCACATTTAAACAGGTTGTTCACGCTAAATTGCTACTGCTGCAGCTTTCCTGCCTTGTGCTTTTTGTGATCTCGCTGCCTTTGTTTTTATGGTTCAAGCCGGAGCTGCTGGTTGTACATTTTGCGTTCCTGTTTTACAACGCCGGCATTACGACGATCTTAGTCATGGAACTGGCATCGAGGAATTTGAGCCCCGTGGACATCTCGCAGAGTGGCAGCTTTTTTAATTACGAAGGCTTTTCTGCAAAACATTGGCTCTGGTTCATTCCAACGGCGCTTCCCCCCACACTCTTTATGATAGCCGTGCAGGATAATTTGATAGTGGGCTTGGTTTTTCTCTCATCTATCGGATTGGTGAGTTTGCTCGCTACCGACATGTGGACGAATTACTTTGCGAATGCCCTGACAAGGCGCAAATACATCATGGCGGAGGGTTTCAGAAAACATGCGCGTTGAGCTAACCGACATACTCAAACGATACGGCAAAACTACTGCGCTGAACGTGCCGAAGTGGACTCTTGATGAGGGCGAAATCGTCGGGCTCGTGGGGAGCAACGGCGCCGGAAAAACAACGTTTCTAAGGCTCGTTTTGGATTTACTTCAGCCGGATTACGGAGAAATCACTCTGGATGGTCAGCCTGTTTCTAAATCAGTGGATTGGAAAGTCCGAACCGGTTCTTATCTGGATGAATCGTTCCTGATGGGATTCTTGACTATATCCGAATATTTACAGTTTACCGGATCCATATATGGATTTCAGAATGGAACTACCGAAAGGGCGCTGGAATCCTTTGCGTCATTTTTACCTCCGCGTACCGGCGATGACGGTAACAAACTAATTCGGGAATTATCATCTGGAAATAGTAAAAAAGTTGGTATCGTAGCCGCAATGTTTATTCGTCCGGGCCTTCTGATTCTGGATGAGCCATTCGCCAGTCTCGATCCACCGTCGCAAATCAGATTAAAGCGGTGTTTGCTAACGCTGGCACGCGAGTCCGGCACAACGATGATCATTTCGAGTCACGATCTGGGCCATGTTACCGAAGTGTGCTCGCGAATAACTGTACTCGACGAGGGCCATATCGTGAAGAATGAAAAGACGTCTTCTGCTACCCTCTCGGAGCTTCAGACATATTTTTCGTCGTGATGACTTGCAGGTGTTACTCCGTTCTCACTTTGCATTGCCGCGCGATCAGCATGCTGGGACTTGAGCCCTTCGAATTCAATCCGGGCGCTGATTTTTTCAGTAAGAGCCTGAATGAAATTCGGATGGCAATTAACCGGTGACGCTACCTTAAAATGTGAGATGCCTTCTTCGGTAGCAATCTTGCGGAGCACAACGTCCAACCGGTACGCACTATCAATCTGATCGGAAGAATGATCAATCGGCACAACCAGAACAGCGCGCTTTTTAGCCTCCCTGATATTCCTGAGAACTGATCGAACTGAATTCGGGTCAAGACGCCGACCCAGACCGGAATTCATCCGTCCTATCGAATATTCGAAATCGTGTTGCCAGTCAGTTGTTATCCGATTCACTATAGATACGACTTCCGAAGGCGGAATTCCGGACGCCTTGCGCCATGAGTTTGACCCCGACCAGCGAGCCACAAAAACGACATGAATCCGATCCTTCATATTTAGAGGAAATCGTTGCAATGCATAGTCTATTCTATCATGGACGGCCTGCACGAAACCTGTGTTTGAGAGCGCCCCGGTAACCCAGATCCGGTCCATATTTGCGACGGCTCCGCCTGGTCTGAAGGCCGACCACGCTTCAGAACTAAAATCACTCAGGGTCGCCGCATAAGAAGGAAACATGGGCACAAGAATGATCTTGTTAATTCCATCTGCCCGCATCCCCGCGACGGCTTTTTCAGCCGTATAAGAACCATATCGCGCAGCCACATACGTCTTGATAAAAACATCGTTTGCTGCTCCATATCGCCTCCGGAGCCGGTTCGTGAGCGCTTTGGCCTGATCCTGACTGAGAAGGTTGAGCGAAACACCACCCCCCACTTCATTAATCTGATCCACCGCCAGCGTTAGTTTCCTGGACGCTTTGAGTCTGTTGAGAATCCCACGTAAATAATTCAGCT
>SMXK01000008.1 GCA_004356265.1 Bacteroidota bacterium | reverse complement strand
TCATACCGGTCAACATTATGACCCTCTCTTGTCACAGGCATTTTTCTCGGAACTCGGTCTTCCAGAACCAGATGTAAATCTCGGAGTCGGGTCGGGCTCTCATGCTGTGCAGACGGGCACAATGATGGTTGGACTTGAAGCGATCTTGCGAGACAAAATGTACGAATCAGACGCGATGATTGTTTTCGGGGATACCAATTCGACGTTAGCCGCAGCGATAGTGGCTGCAAAGACAGGTCTACCCATCGCGCATGTAGAGGCGGGACTTCGATCGTTCAACAGGCGCATGCCGGAAGAGCTAAACAGACTTGTTACGGACAGTCTGTCGACATGGTTATTTTGTCCTACCCGTTCGTCGTTTGAACAACTTGAGGGCGAAGGACACTCGTCGGGCTTACATCTTACCGGTGATGTCATGTACGAGGCCACATTACGATTTTCTATCGGTGCCATAGATCCGTATGACGCGATGTCTGACAGAGCGTTCGGAGTTCTGACCCTACATCGCGCCGAGAATACCGACGATCCGGTGCGCTTGAATTCGATCATGCAGGGGGTAGGCGAACTGAATATGCCAATCTTGTTTCCTGTACATCCTCGAACGAAAAATCGGCTTCAGGGAATCTCGTTACCTGCCAACATTACCATGGTAGACCCGGTCGGCTATCGTTCCATGTTGTCTCTCGTCCGGCGGGCCGAGGTCGTGCTTACAGATTCCGGAGGTTTGCAGAAAGAATCAGTTTGGTTGGGTACCCGGTGTATAACGCTGCGCGACGAGACGGAGTGGATAGAAACCCTCGAAGGAGGGTGGAATCAACTCGTGGGTGCTGATCCTGAAAAAATACAGGCAGCGGTCGAAAGATCCACCCAGGGCCCTGCGCCGACATTTGGTTACGTCGACGGACGATTTGCTTCAGAATATATCGTAGAGGTGCTGGGTCACTGAAGAGTCCAAGCCGAATCTGAACCGGCTCCGGAAAAAACAGCCACGAATTTTCCTAAAGAGCCTTCATAGCTCCAGCCAGCGCATTGGCAACCCGTTCAGCAGCCTTTCCGTCCCAAAGTTCGGGTAACGTACCCTTTTTCCATGAACCACTCACGGCACGTCTTGCCGCATCGACAATTTTTTCAGGATCGAGCGGAATCAGCTCGTTCGTCCCTGATTCAACGGTGCACGGACGTTCGGTATTGTCCCGAATTGTTGCACATGGCACTCCCAATACAGTTGTCTCTTCCTGAACGCCTCCACTGTCTGTAAGAACTAGCGCGGCATCGGTAATCAGGCTCAAAAATTCGAAATAACCAAGGGGTTCGACTACGTACATGTTGGCCGTCGACAGCATTTGCTCCTCCAGTCCGGCATCTCTTATACGCAAACGGGTGCGAGGGTGCATCGGAAAAACAATCGGCGAGAACTCGGCAATCTCGAAGAGTGACGACATAAATATTTTTAAAAGTTCTGGCTGATCGACCATCTCAGGTCTGTGGGCCGTAACCAATACGTATTCTCCCGCCGCCAGACCGTATTCCTTTTTCTGATTAACCGCGCGTGCTTCGCCCTCAAATCTCCGGAGCGAGTCGATCATCACGTTTCCACAGAAAAAGATGTGGTCGTCTGAGTGGCCCTCCCGGTGAAGATGATCCAGGGCCGCCGTCTCGGTCACAAACAAGAAATCCGAAATTGCATCCGTTACCAGGCGGTTGATTTCTTCTGGCATCCGCCGGTCCATTGACCGGAGTCCTGCTTCTACGTGGGCAACAGGAATATGTAATTTCTTGGCGGTTATCGTAGCGGCCAGGGTAGAATTAACATCACCTACCACTACAACCACATCTGGTTTGATATCCAGCAGGACAGGTTCAAGCTCTTTCATCATTCGGGCAGTCTGTTCGGCGTGGCTGCCGGACCCGGATGAAAGAAAAATATCTGGTTCCGGCATTTGAAGTTGCCTGAAAAAGACATCGCTCATAACGGCGTCATAATGCTGTCCCGTATGAACCAGAATAGGATTGAGGTCCGGATGCTGGTCAAACGCACGATATAGAGGCGCGATTTTAATAAAATTTGGTCGTGTGCCAGCTACGAGAAGGGTACGGATCATCTGAATAATATTATCTTTTCGGGCAATGTGCCGTCTAAATACGTACATCAGGGCTAAGTATCAACCGTTGGTTGATTGACAAACGAAAGCGCCCGATCTATATTCAAAGAAGTGCGATCAGATGCTCCCGCTCACGTTAATTCGTGCTCCCGGCAAACGCGGGAATTTGGGATGCAAATATCGCGAATTACCAATCTTGATTCAAAACTTTCGCGCAATGTCAGAAGATTACGGAACCGCCCTCGGGATGGTTGAGACGCGAGGTCTCGTCGGGGCCATCGAAGCTGCAGATGCCATGGTTAAGGCCGCGAAGGTCAGGTTGACCGGGAAAGAAAAAATCGGTGGCGGATTTGTCACCGTTATGGTACGAGGAGATGTGGGTGCTGTTAAAGCAGCGACCGATGCAGGAGCCGCAGCCGCCGAGCGTGTAGGTGAGTTGATTTCCGTGCACGTTATTCCGCGACCTCACAGTGACGTCGAGTCCATTCTTCCGTCGGGCGCCTGATTCCGGATATGGCTGCGGATGGCCATAGCGCATTGGGTCTCGTCGAAACTCGGGGACTCGTAGCCGCTATCGAAGCGGCGGACGCTATGGTAAAGGCGGCGCGCGTAGAACTTGTGGGAATGGAAACCACCGTTGCCGCCATGATCACTGTTCAGGTCACGGGCGATACCGCTGCAGTTCAAGCTGCCGTTGAAGCAGGCGTTAAAGCGGCCTCTCGGGTAGGCGAGGTCATTGCGTCCCACGTGATACCAAGACCATCTCCCGATGTGCTATTGAAGTTTATTTCTGGAAACACGCGACAAATCGCTGAGTCGCCGGCGCGTACCTCGGGATCGGACGACGAGAGAACCGTTCCCATGGAGAACATGACCGTCCGGGCGTTACGGGAGTTAGCCCGAAGTTCAAGCGGATTGGACATTCAAGGAAGGGAGATCGCGAGAGCAAACAAAAAGCAGCTGCTCACGGCACTGTCAAAAACTAGCGGCTGATTGTCATGTCTGATAAATCACGGATCCCTTCCAGATCACATCTGACAACTCGCATCAGAAATGTATTTTCGGATCCGGCGTTCGGCGACTTCCAGAGGGATCGCGCACCTCGACGCAAGGGTCTGGTTATAACGCTATGCCTGATGGCATCGGCAATATTGTGGTTCATGTTCTCGATGCAGGAGACCTACACTCAATTTTTCGTTTTTCCAACCTCGGTGCAGAACGTGCCGCCGGAACAGGCTCTCGCGGGTCTTCCCCCGCAGTCGGTTCGAGTTCAGGTAGAAGGGCAGGGTGTGCAACTTCTGCGCCTGTATTATAAACCACCGACCATCGTGCTTGACGCGAGCGCTGGCACCATCGACTTATCGGTTGCTGTAGCGGAACTGACAGGTAGCGTACGCATGGAAAGCGTCATGCCCACTCAAATCGAACTGATTCTTGAGGAGCGTGTGGTCCGGAAAATTGCGATTCACGCGGTCGTCGATATTTCCACAGACATTGGCTATTTCGAAATGGGCGGAAGACGGATGTCCCCGGATTCTGTAACTGTGTCTGGAGCGCGTTCCGTTGTCGAGCATCTTACAGACTGGCCAACGATTCCGGTCAAGATGAGTCAGGTCAATGAGCCAATAGAATTGCTCCTGACCCTTACGGATACTCTGGCAGGCCTCGTCGAATTGGATCTTGAAGAAATCATTTTTAACGTGGACGTTCAGGCCTTTACTGAAGGTCGAAGACCCATTGAAATTCGGGTCGAAAACGCTCCGTCAGGCCGTGAAATAACGTTTGACCCGATATCGACGGTAGTCACATTCCAGATTCCGGTAAACCAGTTTGACCAGGCTATCTCGTCCGACGACTTTTACGCGAGTATTTCGTACGAGGAAATCAGAACAGACACTGTTGGTCGAGTTTTTCCGCGCATCCATCTTCCAGAAGACCTGGACGTAAGGGAATCCCGCATCTCACCCGTTTCCTTCGGATACTTTTTCAACCTTCCGGAAAGGCAGTAACAACGCATCGTGCGGCAATAATCAGCCCGGGTAGGACGGGTATGGTCGGTTCGTGATATAGTCCTTTAATTGACCAATCTCGAAATCTTTCTCAGCATTGGCACTCCTTAAAATGTCCCGAAGGGAAACTACACCGATTACATCAGGACCATTAATTACGGGCACGTGCCGCACGTTCTTCGACTTCATGATGTTATGTACATCACGCCGAAGTGCGTTGGCACGGACGGTGATAACGTCGCGGCTCATCACGTCTTCGATAGGCGTGGCAGCAGGGTCAAGACCTGCGGCTACGACTCGGGTGAGAAGATCGCGTTCAGTAAAAATTCCGATTAGTACGCCGGATTCGTCGAGTATCAGGACCGAGCCTGTATTTTCGGTAGTCATCAGTTTCGACGCAGACAGAACAGATGCTGAAGGAGTCGTGTGAACGATGGTACCGCGGGGCCCGATCAAGCGTGAAACGGGGGTGTTCATGGCAGATGGGGTCTGGATGCTACAATCAATCTACAATAATACGTCAAGTTCATCAGATCTAATTAAAGCAGAAAACTCGATGTGAGTTCCGAACGCAGCGGCCATCTATCCGGTATTCAGAATGAAAAACAGGAAAAACAAGAAACCAGCGATTGAATTTGTCGAATTGCCCACCGGCATTTTCACATCGTCAGGGATCTGGTTTCATACGAGCGAGGCGGCGTTGAGAGATTTTGGAGGGAAGGTCATAGACATCATCGGCGTCGAAATACTTCTCGATCAGGCGATCGTATGGGCAAGGTCCCCAGACGGTATCGCAGCGTTCGTTTTTATCGCGTCACTGAATTTTATCGGCCCTGGAATGGCTGTTCTTCTCGGACTCGTGGCGCATTACACCTGGTATACTTTTCTTCCTGTGATCGTGGCGCCGTCGATAACGTCGTCGATGCGTGTACTGAATGCCGTAAGATTTCAGGGTATTGTATTTATCGCGGTTTTAAGTCTTGCGGCCAGTAACGGTCATTTTCTAGCCGCTGGAGTCGGGTTAGTCTGGTTTATGTTTCTGCGGTGGGGTCTTGTTTCCAGCGGTGTCCTGGCTGTGTCAAATTTGATCGGCAAACCGAGTCTGCCCAAACCGGACAGTATTCTGAGATCGATTATCATCAGGCACGCACTTGCGAGAAATATCACATTGGCCTCCACCGAATCCTTTGAGAATCGTATACGTGAAATCTGGCAGCGCGGAAAACAGAAGTAAAAGGTATATTGGGAGGCGCGAAGCGCTGCCGGGACAGTCTCACAAATAATCATCGTCTAATTATTCAAGCACCATCTACAACATCTGATCCCAGAAAACACTGGGCTGCAACGCTGCATGATGCAGTTGGCGCCTCATTTCTGCGAGCTGACTCGAGGAAGTTATTGGTTCGCATTGGTGTTTCGGCTGGTGATATTGACCCGTACTATTGGCTTTCTCGTCTCAATCAGTCGGACAGAATAATTTGGCACGCAAGGCATCATAACGAAATTGTGTTTGCGTGCGGATCTGCCTGTGTTGTCTCTGGTGACGGACCGTCACCACACGATCAAATTGATCAAGAGGTCTCGGAGATCCTGAATCGACCGGGAGACGAGATGAGATTTTATGGTGGGCTTCGATTCGACCAGGAGTACGATCCGGATGAGATATGGTCAGCGTTCTCGGGATATCGATTTGTGCTCCCGCGGTTCGAGTTTATCTCGAGGGGGGATCAGATTCAGGTGTACTGTAATCTGGTGTTTCCGGAAGATCACGATCACCGCGAAAATATTCTGATGGAAATACTGGCTTTCGAAACCGAGCCTGCAGGGCTGCTGGAGTCGGGTTCAGTACCGGTTTTGATTGGCCGGGAAAACCACCCCGAAAGAGATGTCTGGGCGGAACGAATCACCTGGGCGCTCAATAAATTTGAAGAGAACGGACTCGAAAAAGTTGTACTTGCTCGCCGGGCAGACCTTTATTTCGAAAGCCCGATAGAGCCGTTCAAGCTCCTTAAACAATTACTTGCGTCGACTCCGAACTGCTTTCATTATCATTTTGAAGCGCCGGACGGATCGGCATTTATCGGGGCCACTCCAGAACGTCTTTTCTATCGAAACGGACTGACTATAGAGAGCGAGGCCGTGGCTGGTACTCAACCCCGGGGAGAAACTGTGCTTGACGACGAGGTCTTTCGTGCCTCACTCCTGACAAGTGAGAAGGAGTTGCGCGAGCACGCATACGTCAGAGAATACATTCGAAATGTACTCGCTGAATTTTGCGAATCGGTATCTATTGACCACGAAGCCTCCGAAATGAAATTAACAAGAGGCCGTCATCTGGTTTCGAGAATCACCGGGGTATTACGCGCGTCTATTTCAAACCTTGAAATCCTGAAATCACTCCACCCGACACCGGCGGTGAGCGGATTTCCCAATCAGTATTCAGTTGATGTCATTCGCGAAGTGGAAGAATTTGACAGGGGATGGTACGCAGGTCCCGTGGGCTGGATCGGGCGTGACGCCGCCCATTTCGCAGTAGCACTCCGGTGTGGTTTGATTCGGGGAAACACTGTTGCGCTGTTCTCCGGGGCCGGAATTGTCAAAGGATCCGAACCGCTCTCAGAATGGAAAGAAATTGAGCAAAAGATTCTGGATTTCATCAATGTACTTGAACTGGATTTGGAGCGGACTCAATGAGCACCCGTGCCTGGCCAGAATTGATGGTTGAGGAATTATTCCGGTGCGGGTTAGACACGTATTTTATAGCTCCCGGATCGCGGTCTACCCCTCTCGTTTCTGCCATTGCGAGGCATTCTCAGGCAAAAAAAATAGTACATTTCGACGAGCGCGGAACCGCGTTTGCCGCAATTGGATATGCCCGGTTCACAGGCCGACCGGCGGCTTGGGTGACTACATCCGGCACAGCCGTTGCTAATGGATTACCGGCGGTTGTCGAGTCTTCGATAGATAATATTCCGCTTTTGCTGCTCACTGCTGATCGGCCTCCGGAATTACGGGATACAGGTGCCAACCAGACTATTCTGCAATCAGGAATATTCGGTTCATATGTACGCTGGTTTTTCGATATATCCGTTCAGGATCAGAAAACGGATCCGGCCTTCGTGCTCACCACAATGGATCATGCGATTCATCGATGTCTGAGTGAGCCTGGTCCGGTGCATATTAACTGTATGTATCGTAAGCCATTAGAATTAGGAGGCATCAACTCTGGAGTCACTGACGGTGACCCGATACCGGGTCTCAAAAACTGGTCCGAAGGATCCCGGCCGTACACACACTACGATCATGCAGCGCTCAGGTGTACCGATATCGACGCTGCGTCCAGGACGATCGACACGGCCCTTCACGCTTCTCATCGACCCGTATTTTTATTGGGAGGAGGGATGCGCAAGGATGTTGAGATTCTAATTGCGGACTGGGCGGCGCAACGACAGATCCCAGTTTTTCCTGATATCGGATCAAGCCTTCGACTGAATCCGGGATCAACGTCTGTTATTCCGCACTGGGTTGTCGCTGGTGATGGTCGATATACAGATACCGAGCTTCCGGATCTGATTATCCAGTTTGGCCCACGCATCGTTTCTACGAAGTGGGATAAAGCTGTCGCAGCTGATTCCGATATTATTAAAATCGTTGTAGCTCCGGGGAATCAAAGAATCGATCCCGATCATAACGTTTCAGCCAGAATTACTGTTGATTCTGAAGGCACGGCGGCATTGATACGTAATTTGCACGTCCCGGAACCCAGAAAAAATACGTGGCTGAACTCGTGGATCGAGAGCAGCAAAACCGTTTCAGAGGAATTGAGAGCGATTGCATTCGGGAAATCCAGCAATCTGTCAGAAGAAATAGTTGCCTATCTGCTTCCGGACCTGTTGCCTGCCGATTCTGTCTTGATGATAGGCAACAGTTTGTCTGTCAGGCATGTAGACCAATGGGGCGGATCTTCGACGAAGCAGGTGATGTCAGTCATAAGTAGAGGTACCAGCGGTATCGATGGTACAATCGCTCAGGCGGTCGGTCTTCATGTTGCTTCCGGTAAACCGACTGCAGTTCTGCTCGGTGACCAGTCTCTTCTACACGACTTAAATTCCCTTGCGATGGTAAACGGTCGGCAGATCCTGGTCGTCGTCGTGAACAATGACGGAGGCCGCATTTTCCACCAGCTGCCGATTTCCGAACAGCGAGACGTATTCGAACCTTTGTTTGTGAACTCACAGGGTATAAATTTTGAGCATGCCGCGGCTCAATTCGGGATCAATTATGTTGCAGCTCGAACTCTCGAGGAGTTTCGACAGGCCATGGAGAGGTTTTTAATGTTACCGGAATCACTGATGATTGAGGTTCCCATTGATTACGACCGGAATGAGTCTCTTCGATCTCTGCTCGACAATAGAATTGCGGTCGCGCTGTCCTCTTCGTCCGGTGAATAACTTTCGACGTGCCGTTATCTCTGATAAAAATCCAATCTGGTTCCGGCCGAAAGATTCCAGGTGTTTTTCTACATGGATTTATGGGGTCTGTGTCTGATTGGTTTGGACTCGAATTCCCGGCGACTTTTCCTGCCTTTGCCATCGACCTTCCGGGACACGGCGGCGCAAGCGAAGACATAACACAGTTCGCCGACTTCGATCTGGTTGTGGACGAGATCTACCGAACTGTACAGGACGCCGGGATGGAGAAAATTCGTCTGATCGGATATTCGATGGGCGGCAGAATCGCAATTGCTGTTGCACATCGGTACCCCGAACTCGTGGAGACCCTGGTATTAGAATCTGCCTCGACCGGTATATCGAATGCCGCTGATCGACTCGCACGGCTGGAGTTGGATCAGGCCCGTTCAGAGCTGCTTATTGCACAGCCTGAACGATTTATCCGAAGCTGGTTCGACGCTCCGATTTTTGATTCACTGCGCACCCATCCCGACTTGGCTGATCGACTGATTGCCAACCGATTGAGAGGACCCGCGGACGCCTGGGCGAGGGCTGTGATCGCATTCAGCCCGGGAAACCAACTGGATTTCGAGCCCTGGCTTTCTGAGTACCGCGGAAAGACCGGTATGATTACGGGTAGTCTCGACCACATATTCACGGAGCAGGCAGCCGCATTACATCGGAAAAACAAACGAATCCGTCACATAACCGTTCTAAAGGCCGGGCACAATGTGCACCTCGAACAGCCGGATATGTATCTTGCTGCGCTGTCGGAACTGCTGGGCTGGTAATCCGCGTTTGGCAACACTCCGCCAGTTGCTCACTCCATTGTATTCTGAAAACCCTCGCGTAACATGTCCACAATTAACTGGAAAACGGCTGCATCCTACACCGACATTTATTACCACAAGTCGGAAGGCATTGCGAAAATCACGATTAACCGGCCGGAAGTTCGAAACGCATTCAGACCGTTGACCGTCGAGGAAATGCGTGAGGCACTCCGGGACGCTCGCGACGATCACGAGATTGGTGTAATTATCTTGACCGGCGAGGGCCCGGATGCATTTTGTTCGGGCGGGGATCAGAAAATTCGCGGCGACGCCGGCTATATGGAAGAAGGCACCGGGGTGATGCGCTTGAACATATTGGATTTTCAGCGAGAAATTCGGTCTTGCCCGAAACCGGTTATTGCGATGGTCGCGGGATGGGCGGTCGGAGGAGGTCATGTCTTACACGTACTGTGCGATTTAACCATTGCCGCGGATAACGCACGTTTTATGCAAACCGGGCCTAAGGTTGGCTCGTTCGACGCCGGTTACGGATCGTCCTATCTCGCACGAATTGTAGGGCAGAAAAAAGCCAGGGAAATCTGGTTCCTTTGTCGACCTTATGACGCGATCCAGGCACTCGAAATGGGTCTGGTAAATACGGTGGTACCGCTCGATAAATTGGAAGAAGAAACCGTTCAGTGGTGTCGGGAGATTCTTGCAAACTCGGCGATGGCGATCCGGTGTATAAAAGCCGGTATGAATGCGGATTGTGACGGACAGGCCGGTTTGCAGGAATTGGCTGGCAATGCGACCATGTTATTCTACATGACCGAGGAGGCACAGGAAGGGCGAAACGCGTTCAATGAAAAACGAGTCCCTGACTTCGGAAAATTTCCCCGCCGTCCATAACGCCTGATTGTCGAAAATATTATGGCATCGTTTCAGACATGGCTCAGTGCGACCCGTCCCAAAACTCTGTTTGCCGCCCTTTCGCCAGTCGTAATTGGAGTTGCAATCGCATCCGGTATGGACGTTTTACATCCGGTGTCTGCCTTTCTCGCCTTGTTGAGTGCGATACTGATTCAAGTCGGCACGAATTTTTTTAACGATTACGCTGATTTCACCAGCGGCACCGATTCGGACGAGCGCAAGGGTCTGGTCCGGGGCGTTCTAGCTGGAGATATTTCGCCCGATTCGATGAAGCGTGCGGCAATCTTCAGTTTTGTTCT
>SMXK01000118.1 GCA_004356265.1 Bacteroidota bacterium | reverse complement strand
TGGCTGATAGGGATTTGGATCAATCAGGTGCAGCCCGATCTCGTTAACACTTCCGACGGCCTGAACCCGGTCCTGAAAATTATACAACTTCGTGCGCGCGATTTCGGGCGTCAGATCGGGTTCATTGGCATCTACGGGAAGGAGGGCCCCGAGTCCTCGCCCAAGTGCAGATTTTTGCTTTGCCATAACTGTTTTTAGCTGGTTGATACTGCCGGAGATTCGTCTGTCTTTTCGGCTGGTTCGTCTGTTTGTTCGGTCGGTTCGTCCGTCTCGACTATTTCTTCGGCTCCTTCGTTTCGCTCGTGAACCCACGATCGGTTCGCGACCAGAATCTCACGCGACAACGCTATGTAGTTACGGGCACCGACACTTGTTGCGTCGTAGAGTAACACAGGTCGCCCGAAACTCGGTGCTTCAGAGAGCCGAACGTTTCGTTGAATGATGGTATTAAAAACTTTGTCGCCGAAATAATTTCGGGTTTCTGCTGCCACTTGGTTCGCGAGGCGCAGGCGAGAGTCGAACATAGTCAGAAGCACACCTTCTATCTCGAGGGCGGGATTCAGATGCTGCCGAACCAATTTGATCGTATTCAGAAGTTGCCCGAGACCTTCAAGCGCGAAATACTCCGCCTGAACCGGGATGAGTACTGAATCTGCTGCGGTCAGGGAATTCAGTGTCAACAACCCGAGCGATGGGGGACAATCGATGATGATGAAGTCGAATCTATCCCGAACAGATTCGATTTTTCGTTCGAGAATTCTTTCACGATCCGGAATATCAACCATTTCAATCTCTGCACCGACCAGATTGATATGGCTCGGAACAAGAGACAAAAATGGCATCTTGGTTTCCAGAATTGCATCTTCGACGGTTCCAGGTCCGATGAGTATCTCATATGAGGATGCCCCGACCCGGCGCGGATCAATACCGATTCCGGACGTTCCGTTGGCCTGCGGATCGAAATCAATAAGCAGGGTCGGGTGCTCCATGGCGGCCAGAGACGAAGCCACGTTTACAGCAGTTGTTGTCTTCCCGACGCCGCCTTTCTGATTGACGACCGCAATTATTTTACCCATTCCGAATTCTTTTTGCCGGGCCTGCTGATAGATTGGTGACCCAAAACCGCCGTTTGAGTTGGAGACAGTTTTGAATTTGCAGGGGTTCCCGGCCCTGTTCTGAATCTATGAAGATAATGGTCACGAAACCACAAGAAAGCGGGTTAGAAACGTGATATAGAGCAGGCCAGTCCGTATCGTATTCCCGATACTTTTCCACAGTTCGTTTCTATATCCATGGCTCGTCAATTCGTCCTGAAAAGGGAACCGATTCAGGAGGTCAGCCGACTCTCCATTGACTACCGGGCAGCCCTGAACGAACAACAGCTGGCGGCGGTTACTGCGGATCGCGGCCCGGTACTGGTGGTCGCAGGTGCCGGAACGGGGAAGACCAGGACGCTGATATACCGGGTTGCCTATCTGGTTGACTCGGGTGTCCGGCCAGAAGAAATCGTGTTACTTACGTTCACGCGTCGCTCTGCGCGCGAAATGATTGCCCGTGCCTCGGCGCTCCTGGACGGCAGATGTGAAAACGTGAGAGGCGGGACGTTTCACTCGTATTGTCTAGAGATTCTTCGGCGCCACGGTAAGCGAATTGGATTTCCGAACAATTTTACGATTCTGGATTCAAGCGATGCGGCGGACGTCGTTGATATCCTGAGGCTGCAGATCAAGTCCAGGATCGACAAGAAGAGATTTCCTCGCAAACGAACGCTGCAGGGAATTATTTCCGGCGCCAGAAATCGAGATGAAACCGTCCAGGAATATCTCGAACAGCGCTTTCCACAATTCATGGAGTATTTAGAGATCATTTCAGAAATCTCTGCTGAGTACGGCCGGTACAAATTCAACCATGGGTTAATGGACTATGACGATTTGCTGACGCAGACGTTATTCCTTCTTTCGGAACACAGAGACGTTCGCAATATCGTTGCCGGTATGTGCAAACATGTACTCGTCGACGAGTACCAGGACACGAATCGAATTCAGGCCGGCCTCGTCAGAATGTTGTCCTCCGTTCATGGAAACCTGATGGTGGTCGGGGACGATGCTCAGAGTATCTACAGATTCAGAGGTGCTGATTTCAGAAACATCCTTCTGTTTCCCAAACAGATGCCCGATACAACAGTTCTCAAACTGGAGCAGAATTATCGATCCACGCAGCAAATATTGGATCTGGCAAATCACATCATCTCCCGGGCCCGGCACAAATTCGATAAGAAATTATTTTCGGATAAGACGGAAGGCGAATTACCCACGCTGATTCACGCCCAGGACAACAGATTCGAGAGCCGTTTTGTGACTCAGGTAATCCTTGAACTGCGGGAAGAAGGAGTGGCTCTCTCTGACATGGCCGTGTTATTTCGGAGTGGCTTCAATTCGTACGATCTGGAAGTGGAATTGAATCGTCGCGGGATTCCGTTTGTGAAATACGGTGGGTTGAAGTTGAGTGAGGCCGCTCACATAAAGGATGTTCTGGCACACCTTAAAGTGGTCGAAAATCCGAGGGACGGCGTTGCCTGGAACAGGATTCTTCAATTAATAGAAGGTATCGGGCCACGAACGTCGCAAAAAATTCTGGAGTGGATAGAAGCAAGTCCCGACGAGCCGTTTCAGATCGATGAGTCAAGATTTTCGCCGATGTATGTAGAAAAAATACGTGCATTGTTTGTAATGTTGAGATCGCTGGTGTCCACGCAATTAACTGTCACAGATCAGGTTGAAGTGATTGTTTCGTATTACGAACCGCTCTTGAAGCGAATTCACTTTGATGATTTTCTCAAAAGGACGCAGGATCTGGAGCATTTTGTTGGTCTGGCAGAAAGTTTCACCGATCGGGCGACACTTTTGTCCTCATTGGCGCTTGACCCTATCGAGTTGACGGCGGTTGACGTAGATCCGCTTACGGACGACGAACCGCCTTTGATCTTATCCACTATTCACTCAGCCAAGGGGCTGGAGTTCAACACTGTTTTTCTGATTCATGCCCTCGATGGCATTTTACCTTCTGCGTATTCTGCCGGTGATGAGGATGCTGAGGAAGAGGAGTTACGGTTGCTGTATGTGGCCGTAACACGGGCGGCGGAAAGGCTCTTTATATCGTATCCGGCTGTTCAATACAGGCGTTTCAGCGGACAATATTTTGCCAAACAGAGTCGCTTCCTGGACGCCATCCCGGAAAAACTGCTGGAATCCGGCTCTCTTGTGGAGCAAGAATCGCCGTTTTTGGCCCCGGAACCCGAATTTCCGAGGCTCCCGGAGGCGAATATCAGACCTGACAACGCCGCTGCGGAAACTGAATCATGGTAGTTCGGTTTTGTATTTATCCGAACATGAGAACCGAGCCTGACTGTGAATTTTTCTGATCAATTCCATACTGATATCGCTATTATTCGACGGGAACCGGTCCACGGGCTTGAAATAGAGGAGCTGTCAGTGGATAACATGGATCCGATTTTTCGTTTGAACGAGACGATATTCGGAGAAGAGAGGGTCATTAATACATTTGATCGCCCAGATTTATTGCTTCTTCTTGCGACGTTGGACGACGAACCCATCGGTTTCAAAGTTGGTTACCGAGAGAACAGATTCGTGTTTTACTCCGCCAAAGGGGGTGTGCTGACTGACGTACGGCGCAGAGGAATAGCCATCGCGCTCATGGATGCGATGATGGAAAAGGCAGGTGCCATGGGATATTCAAGATTTGCGTTCGATACATTCCCGAATCTGCATCCAGGTATGACTGTACTGGGCATTCGAGATGGCTTTAGATTGATGAAAGCCGATTATAACACGACTTACCGTGAATATCGGCTCAGATTTGAAAAACGTATTGAGCGCGCAACCGGATGAATATCGGGTCGTACGTCCATTCTGTGGCTCAGCGCCACAAATAATATTTGCCATTTATCCAATGAACACGTGCAGCGATTTTGGTTTGAGGTTTGGGAAGGCTTGATGATCGCTCTTCGCAGCGTTAGAACGAATAAGATGAGAAGCGTGCTTACGACGCTCGGAATTATAATCGGGATCGTTTCTGTGACAGGAATGGCAACTGTCGTGAACGGCATCGAGCAGAGTTTCGAAAATGAAATGAGCAGTATCGGTGCGGACGTCGTGTACGTCGAAAAACAGCCGTGGGTGAGAAACGCCGATTACAAATGGTGGGAATACACCAATCGTCCCAGAATTACGGCTGACATGGCAGAAGTACTCGAGAAAAAGTCTCGCTTTGTTAAGAGCGCTACCGCCGTTGTACGGACCGGAGGAGGGGCTTCGTATAAGGACCACAGCATGGTAGGTGTCTTAATGATGGGTACGACGGCAAATTATCCGTCCGTCCATGTTCTTGACGTTGAAGACGGCAGATATTTTTCAGAGCTCGACGAACATGGGAGTCGGGACGTTGTCGTGATTGGTGCGAATATCGCGGAGCAACTTTTTCCGATCCAGGATCCCCTTGGGAAACAGATCAGGTTGCGTGGAAGAAAATTCACCGTTATCGGCGTGTTTTTAAAAGAAGGCCAGGGGACTGACGGTGGCGCATCTCAGGACAACAGGACTCATATGCCTTTGTCAACGTTTAGTCGGCATTGGGGGACGCGGCGGCGGAATATTTCTGTACAGGCCAAACTTGTTGAAGGCGTTTCACTAGACGATGCAAAGGATGAGATGCGTGGAATTCTGCGGGTCGCTCGTGGATTGGACGCCAAAGAGAGAGATGATTTCGAACTGAATGAACAGCAATCACTACGAGCTCAGATCGAACCAGTCAAGACAGCGATTTACGCTATCGGTATCGGCTTGACGGGGCTGGCGTTATTGGTCGGCGGAATCGGTGTGATGAATATCATGTTTGTGACGGTGAAGGAACGCACGCGAGAAATCGGAATCAGAAAGGCAGTCGGCGCACGGCGCAGGACCATTCTGATTCAGTTTCTGATAGAGGCTGTTGTGATTTGTATGGTTGGTGGCATCGTCGGAGTTCTTCTTTCCTTTCCATTGTCCATGCTAATTCAGCTCATACTTCCGTCTTCGCTCGATTTTCAGTTGGTAGCTCTGGCCTTCACAATATGTGTGGCAATTGGGACTATTTTCGGACTGGCTCCTGCATGGACCGCCGCCAATTCAGTCCCTATCGAAGCTCTTCGACACGAATAAATTCAGAATCGCCCAATGGCATTTTTTGAGGCATTTCGAATGGCTTTTGAGTCCATTCGCAGTCATAAACTAAGATCTTCTCTGACACTGCTGGGGATGGTAATCGGCGTATTCGCCATTATCGTATCCGTTACCGCCGTCTCGGTAATCGATGTGTATTTCAAAGATCGGCTCCAATTTTTAGGATCGTCGACGTTCATGATTACGAGGCAACCCGTCATCCAACTGAGCGGAAGAGATAAGAGCCAGCGAAATCGGCCGGCTATTACGTATGAGCAACTCAAACGGCTGCAGGATGCGATGCAGACAGCGGTATCGATAAGTCCGATGGAGTGGTTCAGTATGGGGAAGGTGACCTACGGATCTCGCTCGTCGCCACAACCGGACGTTCTTCTTATGGGAACGAACGAAAATATGCTCACTAATTTTTCGTATGAGCTTGAAATCGGTCGGTTTATTACTCAAGAGGATGTTCAGTATGCCAGGCCTATAGCAGTCCTGGGGTCGCAGCTCGCGAAAGACATGTTTCTGAATGAAACGCCGGTCGGGAAAACCGTCCGGATGAACGGAC
>SMXK01000117.1 GCA_004356265.1 Bacteroidota bacterium | reverse complement strand
GTATGGCCTGAAAAAGGCTGACAGCGCTTTTGAAGATGCGGGTATCCCACTGTATACGCTTACCTCTTTTTCAGAGCTCATCGACGTGGCATCTGAACGGGGTAGTATCGATTCAGACGATCTGGAGTCTTTGCGGTTGTGGCATCAGGATCCCGAAGCCTGGTCAGCTCAATTCGATCAATAGAGAGCGCAAACATGAAAGCCGCCCTCATCACAGTTGGTGACGAATTATTGATCGGCCAAGTGGTCAACACCAACGCAGCGTGGATCGGAAATCAGTGCACCCTCTCCGGGCTAGAACTCATCAGATCGGTAACAGTCGCTGATTCGGAGAGCTCCATTCACACCGAGCTTGACGCAAGTCTTAACATTGCCGACGTGGTGTTCATCACGGGAGGGCTCGGGCCAACACACGATGACATCACACGGGAATCGGTCGCAAGCTTTTTTGATCGGCCGCTTGTCCTGAACTCCGAATTATTAGAAAACATTCGATCCCGGTTTGAAAAGCGAGGCGAAGACATGCCCGAATCCAACTCCCGACAAGCGATGGTGCCCAGAGGGTTTACCACAATAGTCAATCCGAATGGCTCGGCACCCGGACTGTATTACGAATTTGGGGAGGACCGCGAGACAAAACGTTTATTTTTAACACCAGGGGTCCCGCACGAAATGAAAGCCATGTTTCTGGAGCAGATCTGGCCACTGGTCGTCTCGCCGGAAATGAAAGGGTCTATCCGGACAAAAACCATTCTTTTAACCGGAATTGGAGAATCGTCATTGGCGCGCCGCTTGTCGGCAACAGAGGAACTCCTGGATGATAATCTCACTCTCGCATATCTCCCCGGGTTGAACAAGGTAAGACTCCGGCTCACCGCCCACACATTCCGAGATCAGAAGGCGACCGAAAGAATGGAAAAGTTGGACGCTCTAGTTCATGACCTCGTGCCAACGTTTATCTATGGATACGATAACGACACCCTGGAATCGGCGGTAGTAGGCAGGTTGATCGAGGCGGGGAAGACCATTGCAACTGCTGAAAGTTGTACGGGAGGATTGTTGTCCAATTCGCTGACGAATGTGGCCGGTTCGTCAGCCGTGATGATGGGCGGAGTTGTTTCTTATTGGAATGAATCGAAGATCCGGGACCTGGGTGTTTCGACCGAAGCTCTGCAACGTCACGGAGCCGTATCTGAGCAGACGGCGGCTGGAATGGCGCAAGGAATTCGTTCTCGATTCGACGTCGATCTCGGCGTTGCGACCACTGGGATTATGGGTCCGGGCGGTGGTTCTGAGGGCAAACCGGTAGGAACGGTCTGGGTTGCGCTTGCCGATGCGACTGGTGTAAAAACAAGGCTCCTGGCTGTGGGTGAGGATCGCATAAGGAATAAGGAAAGGACCGTCACGATAGTTCTGGACATGATCAGAATGTGGATATCCTGATCCATTTCGCCAACGATCATCGGTTATATTATCGGCGGCTGTGTGTCTGTTCTGTCGTTGGGTGATGATTCGAAGTAACTGGGAGGAAGTGATGTGACAGTGGGTTGTCACATCTCCTTTTTATCTTGAGAATTATCCTGGACAGAATGGTTGTATCAGTTCAAATTCACACGTCAATTCAGCATCCTGAAGATTAATAAGAACATGGCAAACGAGTCGTCAAAAGAGCGTGCGCTGGATCTCGCGCTAAAAGAAATCGAAAAAAGATACGGGAAAGGGTCTATCATGCGCATGGGTGATAATCCCGTGGTACAGATGGATGCCATTCCCACAGGCTCTCTGGCTCTTGATGCTGCTCTGGGTATCGGTGGAATTCCGAGAGGCCGCGTTATGGAGATTTATGGTCCGGAATCATCTGGTAAAACTACCCTCGCGACACATATTATTGCTGAGGCCCAGAAACTGGGCGGGAATTGTGCATTTATTGACGCGGAACACGCTCTGGACGCAGGATACGCCGAAAAGCTTGGAGTGGATCTGAATAATCTGCTGATTTCACAGCCGGATACCGGCGAGGACGCTTTGAATATCTGTGAGATGCTGATACGGAGTGGAGCCCTTGATGTTATTGTCATTGATTCAGTCGCTGCACTCGTGCCGCGGGCCGAAATCGAAGGTGACATGGGTGATTCTCATATGGGATTGCAGGCGCGTCTCATGAGCCAGGCCCTGAGGAAGCTGACGGGGACTATAAACCGTACTAACACCGCGCTGATATTCATCAATCAGATTCGTGAGAAAATAGGCGTCATGTTTGGGTCGCCCGAAACCACTACCGGCGGTCGTGCTCTGAAATTCTATGCTTCGGTAAGAATGGATATTCGAAGAATCGGAGCAATCAAGGACGGAACTGAGGTAGTTGGTAACAGAACGCGCGTCAAGATCGTAAAGAATAAAGTCGCCCCACCGTTCAGGCTTGCAGAGTTTGATATTATTTACGGTGTAGGAATCTGTGCAATTGGAGAATTGGTTGATCTTGCAGTCGAAAATGACATTATCATTAAAAGCGGGTCCTGGTTTTCCTATGGAGACATTAAGATCGGTCAAGGTCGTGATTCAACGAAATTGTGGCTGACTGAAAATGATTCTTTGCGTGCAGAAGTTACACACAGAGTTAAAGAGGCCATTGGCATGCTTCCCGTGTCAGAGCCAACGAACGGGGTGGCGGAAGTCGCCTGATATGATTTTCCGGCGGTTTACGCTGGTTTTCTTACTTCTTATACTTCTTTTTGGTGCCCGTAACTCAATGGCCCGGATTCAATCTGGCTTGGTTACGGGTACTGTTGTTGATGCGCAGACCGGAGAACTTCTTCCTGGCGCAACTGTGCAGATTGAAGGTACCTATGTAGGCACCATATCGAATGAGGTTGGGTTATACTCCATCGTAATTCCAGAATTCCCCGTTCGATTAAAGGTCAGGTATATTGGCTATCAAAGTTCTACGAAGGAATTTTCTGGTCCTCCGGACGGTCGCGTGATATTTTCGCTTGAACCTTCACGGCTCGAGCTCCCTGAGCTCATCGTGACTGGAGAAAACCCTGCGTACAATATCATGAGGCGTGTAATCGAAGAGAAAAAGCGATGGAGCGCCTCTTTCGACACGTACCGCGTGAATGCCTACAATCGATTCCGAATGGAGAATGACACCGGGATTGTGTCAATATGGGAGAGCAGTACCATCGCATTCTGGGACAAAGAACGCGGTATTCGCGAGATCAGTCTTGCCCAGAAACAGACGGCAAATACGGAGATTGACGAACTGTTACCCGCCGCGCTGTTCATGAAAAATTTCTACGATGATGACATCGAGGTGGCGGGCCACGTTCTCATGGGTGTCACGCATAAGAATGCACTGGATTATTACCATTTCGAGCTCACCGGTACGCGTGCGATCGATGACCAGCTCGTATACGACATTTCCGTCAGACCGAAATCCAAGTTGGGGAGCGGATTTGTTGGATCCATCGCGGTGCTCGACGAAGTATATGCTCTGCTGGCGATAGAGCTGGAACCGGGTGAGGCGTTCTTATTTCCGCTTCCTATTAAGAATTTAACTATTCATTATCGGCAGCAGTTTTCGAGATTCGGGTCAGATGTCTGGCTGCCGGTCGACCTTCGCTCGAGCATTGCCCTTGATATCTCTTTCCAGGGCCTTCTGTCGTTTCCCACAATTCATATTGAACAGTTCACGAGGCTGTCAAATTTTGAGCTGAATGTCGAGCTTCCAGATTCATTGTATGAGTCTGACGATATCATCACCGCAGATTCAACATTTATTGCTTCCGTATCTGTCGCAGCCCTCGAAGATTTAGCAATTCCGCTGACGCCCGAGGAAACATTGGCATATATAACAATTGACAGTACGATGACCCTCGAGAAGGCGTTCAAACCCAGAGGGATTCTGGCTCGTTTTGTTGATACAGAGAACGACTCAGACAGAGAGGGCCGCAGGAATGGTCGCCGCAGTCGTGGGAGCGATGGGAATGGGTCACCCTCCTTTCTGGACCTGTATGAAGTGGGCGTGTCGCCCGATATCTGGTTCAATCAGGTTGAGGGATGGCATCTCGGCGGTGCGGGCACACTCGACATTGATCGAAAGGTGTTGTTGACCGGTCGAGTCGGATACGAAACTGCCAGGAAAGACTGGACATTTGGAGGGCAGATGCGAATCGGTAATCGCAGATGGATCGAAGTCGGATACCTGGATCACGTACCACGCCGATATTTATCTGAGGTTACCGGACGCCTGTTAAATTCCATTGATGTCCTTCTCCTGCAGCCTGATTATTTCGACTATGTGCACGAAAAGAAATTTTATTTCACATTTTCTTCGCGTGTAAAAGGGTTGAGGGGACTCAGATTCTCAGCCACGCTTGCAACCGCTGACTATTCAGACGTGGAACGCAATATCTCCGATACTTTTTTCGGGACTCCGTCGCACGTGATCGAGAACGCACAAATCGATACTGGAACCCTGCAATCTGTGTCAGTGAAATTCGAGTTTAAGGACCCGGATTCGATTCCTTTCGGCATCGGCGGGCAGTACACCGCTGAACTCAACGTTGAGCAGAGTCTGGGCGGTTCTATTGTAGACGATGGACATTTTACGCGGGTGGATGCTTCCGTGGTGTGGCGAGTCCCGACTTTTTACAGTCGTCGGTTACTCCCGAATTCTCTGGAATTAAAATTAACCGGTGGTACGGTATCCGGTCGACTTCCCCGTCAACGATTCGGTGTCGTTGATGGATCTACACTTCTGACTCCATTCGGAGGCCTACGGACTCGAAAAGACCGACCGTACGAGGGTGAATCGTTCGCGGCAGTTTTGGTAGAGCACAGTTTTCGAACAATCTTATTCGAGAGACTGGGATTGCGAACTCTCGTTCGATACGGGTGGAATGTGATCGTAACCGGAGCGGTTGCAAAAACGCGGATTGAAGATGGTCGCCTCGCACCAGATGAGAGTGAGCCCGGTACTCCACCCGGGCAAGTTCATAGCGAGGTGGGCCTTTCTCTTTCAGGAATCTTTGGTCTCGCGCGATTGGACTATTCGTATCGACTG
>SMXK01000007.1 GCA_004356265.1 Bacteroidota bacterium | reverse complement strand
GCCCCATAATCCACACCGAAGGGACGCACACACGCGCTTTTAAGGTCGCACGGTGCATGTTGCGGTGAGCCTATAACCCTCTATGGATCACGGCTGCTGCGCTGTCCATGTTGAAAGAGTAGTTGAGGAGTAGTCGGTTTCACTGCGTAAATATCGAAAATGTCAGTTTTGCTAAATTCACACTATCCTATGTTTAGCAACAAGTACCCGAGGGGGGACTCGAACCCCCACGTCCTATGGACATACGATTTTGAGTCGCATGCGTCTACCAGTTCCGCCACTCGGGCATCGAAGAATCGGAGGCCGATTTTAGGGACCTTTCACCTCGATGTCAAACAATACTGCACGATTCACGCAATTCACTATTTCCCGCTGTAGATCTGCATAAACCGTATGATCGATTCAATGCCTGCTTGGAATCGATCCAACCCAAATCGTTCGTTGGGAGAATGGATCGCATCGGAATCCAATCCGAAGCCGAATAAGACCGTATCCAGGCCCAGAATCTTTTTGAAATCAGCGACGACTGGAATCGACCCGCCAGTACGTGTGAAGTACGGTTTCTCTCCGAATACCGCTTCCATGGCCTGCGACGCCGCGGACATTGCAGGACTGTCAGTATTTACAACAATTCCGTGTCCTCCATGTAAATCTTTTACACTAACGGTCATCGTTTCCGGGCAGTTATGCTCGAAATAAGCGCGGATCTTGTCTGTTATTTCGTCTGGTGTTTGATTGGGAACGAGCCGCGCTGAAATCTTAGCGCTCGCCTTCGAGGGCAGGACCGTTTTGGCACCATCGTTGATGTATCCGCCCCAGATCCCATTGCAATCCAGAGCCGGGCGAGCGGTGGTAGCTTCCAGCACCGAATATCCTTTGGCGGTGCGGGCCTTCGATACGCCCACGTCTTCAATCCACTCCTGGTCGTTGAACGGAAGAGAGGCAAACGTAGACCGCTCATCGTCGCTCAGCGGCACGACGTTATCGTAAAAGCCGGGTATGCTTACGTTGTGATCATCGTCGTGCAGACCGGCGATCAGCCTCGCCAATTCGTTGATCGGGTTATGAATGGCGCCTCCGTAAATACCGGAATGTAAATCTCTATCCGGTCCGGTCAGAGTAACTTCAACATAGGAGAGGCCCCGCAAACCATACGTAATCGCGGGAACACCGTCGCCGAACAGCGCCGTATCAGAAACAACGACCACATCGGCAGCCAGCAGATCTTTGTGCTCGTTCAAAAACGCAGGAAGGTTCACGGAACCGTTTTCCTCCTCGCCTTCGATGATGTATTTCACGTTCAGAGGCAACGTGCCGCTGGTTTGCATAAACGCTTCAGCCGCTTTGGCATGCATAAATACCTGTCCCTTGTCATCACAGGATCCCCGGGCGTACAAATTGCCATTTTTAACGATCGGCTCGAACGGCGGAGAATCCCAGAGTTCGAGAGGGTCCGGCGGTTGAACATCATAATGACCGTATACCAGGATGGTCGGGGCAGACGCATCCACAAGATGTTCGGCGTAAATAATCGGATGGCCGGGCGTCTCCATGAGCTCGACTTTCTGGATTCCCAGGCTGCGCAAATGATCAGCCATCCATTCGGCTGCGCGGCGCACATCGGGCGCTGATTCCGGGTTCGTGCTGATCGAAGGGATCTTCAAAAAGTCAATGAGTTCGGTGACAGACCGATCAAAGTTGTCCCTGGAGTACTGAAGTGCGTTTTCCATCTAAATTGTAGACTGGTGGTGTTGAGTTAAAGCTCGCTTTCGTCCCGCCATTTGAGAAGCCGCCACGAAGCGAGGGAGTCTTCACGAACAAGAAGGAAATTTACGTTACCATCGGTCCGAAATACATCACCCGCTTCAAGTGTTACCGTCAGGTTGAACGACCGGATAATGCGCTCTGACACGTGGGGAATCAAAGCGTCCTGCGTGATGATCTGATTCCATTCGAGGCGGATCAGGTTGGTGCTCTCAAAAAGACGGCGCGTGGTTTCCAGATCTTGGGCAAACCCCCATTCCCGATCGATCTGCACGTCAAAATCTCTCCAGTTGAATATAAACGAGCTGTCGAGTAATGGTTCATACAGCGACACATCACGCAATTCATATGCGGCTCTGAAATTGGTAAAAAAGCCATCGACCGTCGTGGGGTCGCCGAACAAATTCCCGAACGGATCGCCATCGTCGAGCGCGGGGGCAAACGGATTACACCCCGCCATATTAATCGCGACAAGCAAAAGCGTTACACGGATTAATGGCGATATGTGGCCTGAGGAGCGCAGAAATTTTATTGGATAAAAACCGCTTTCAGATCGCTCCAGGACGAAACGTTTCCCAGCTCCTGGTCGGTCCACGCTGTGAGTGCCCACAGGCCGTCTGAGTTCTTATCAATCACCCATTGAAGTCGACCCTGAAGATTGGTGTCAGCGTCTGTTCGATTGTGATTGATCGTCAGGACGTAGGTGGCATCCAGAACAAAACGAGCGTCGCTGATGATAGTAAAAGACTGATCGTTCAGTAACAGGCTGTGTCCACTCCCGGATGCCGCTGCAGCTGCCAACGTACTAAAATATTGCTCTTCCTGCGCGCGGGTCCAATTTCCGAATACCGGCGAGCGAGCGTCCGCCGATGCAGTTGGGCGGAAATCGAGTGCCTGGTCAAGCGATCTCCGGTAATTTAGCGTGTTTAACTCGGCAATGGCGGACTGAATATTGCTGACCACCTGCTCTGGCTTATCGGGTTGAATAAAGGTGCCGCTCTCTGTAATGGGGCTGTCGGGTTCGCGGGTCGAGAACAACGAACATCCGTTCAACAGTACGGATGCCACGACAACCGCTATTGCTGACGTGATCACAATACGGGACGACGGTCTGCCTCGAACACAAGATGTCGCAGGTGTCAGCTTCATCCGCTCTGTTTTTTACTGAAAAGTATCATGCGGCTTGAATCCGGTCCAAAATCTTCTCCGGCATAAGACCCCTTCACGTCGATTAGTTCAAGGCCTGCGGTGTTGTACATCGGTAGAAAATCATTAAGTCTCAGTAATGCAACGGATTCGAAGAAAGTGTGACTCTGGCCTCCTTGAGAGAAAACAATCTCTTTCCGAATTCTGTCGTTTTCTATCCATCGTCTCTGACTCACCCTGGCATCGCCAATTTCACGGGAATCCTCGGGCACTAGTTCAGCAATCACACGTTCGGCGTTCAGAAAGTCCTGGACAAAAAAGCCATCTTCCCGGAGTGGGTGGATCATTGCATCAATGGCAGCCTGATGTTCGTCCATCGTTTCGAAATACCCAAAAGCAGTGAACAGGTTCAGGACACCGTCGAAGGATTTGTCGGTGATCGGGACGCGCATGTCAGCGCGTCGGAAATCAATAGTCAATCCGGCTTCGCGTGCGTGTTTGCGGGCCTGATCAATCGACCTTGCGGAAAGATCGACACCTGTGATGTCAAATCCGCGACTCGCAAATTCGATGGCGTGCCGACCCCGGCCACAGCCCATGTCAAGAAGCGAAGATCCCAAAGGAACGGGTACAATGTATTCGACCAGGTCTGCCAGCTGAACCGCTTCCGAGGCGTCGCGGTTTTGGTACAATAGTTCGTACTCGTCTTTGTCAAACCAGTCTTCGTACCACGCCATAACGAACCAGCCCGAAGGCATCAAGAGATTGGGAAAGTGTCTAATACGGAATCGTACGAGCGCGCCTCGGGCACCAGCGCGGTTACGGTTTGAATGACTTCATCAAGAAGAATATCCGGGCACGATGCACCAGCGGTCAGAATAATGTCTACGGGCTCGGTAGTATCCAGCCAATCGCTCGTAACGATGTCCTGACCGGTGTTTATATCAAAATGTTGAATCTCAGACACACCGCCAATTTGAGCCGCACTCCGGATAAAATAAGTCGGCATGGCGACTTCGCACAGCTCCACAAGATGGCTCGTGTTGGAAGAATTCGAGCCACCAACGACTATCGCCAGTTTACCGCCGCTTTTAATTAATGCGAGAGCGGCGTCCTGGTTTTCATTGGTGGCGTAACAGAGCGTATCACTCGTATCGGCAAATCGGTCATTGATTTGATCACGGCCATATCGTTCGACCATGGCCGCCTTCAAAAGAGTAACAATTTCCGCTGTTTCCGTGGCTAACATCGTTGTCTGGTTCACGACGCCAATTCGGGTAAGATCTCTTTCAGGGGAAAAATTATCGGAGAACTGGCCAGGAAACCGATCCAGAAGCTGTTGAGCGGAATGTTCTCCCTTGATGTACTCGGATAAATAAGTAGCTTCGGACAAATCTCGCACGACAAATACAGGGGTCGCTGCCTCCAGTTCGACACCGATCGAGGCTTTCATCAGTCCGTGGGCAGCATGTGAAAATGTGGCCTGAGTCTCTTCATGAGACCGTTTTCCGTGGACAATAACCGAATACCCATTTCCTCCGATCTGGCCTGCTCTCCGCCACACCTTTTCAACAAACGGACAGGTGGTATCGTAAGATTGAACGTCGATTCCGATCTCGAGGAGCTTGTTTTCGATTTCAAGTGTGGTCCCGAAAGCAGGGATAATAACAACGTCGTCGGACGCTAATTCGGAGAACGGGATCAGTTGTTCTCCTGACGTGGTCCGTAAGAATCGAATTCCACGGGACTGCAGGTCCTCGTTTACATGAGGATTGTGGATCATTTCCGAGAGCAAGAAAATTCTCTTATCCGGATTTTCTTCGAGCGCCCGGTAGGCGATTTCGATCGCATTTTCAACGCCATAACAGAATCCGAAATGACGCGCGAGTTTAAATCGTACAGGGCCGAAATCCAGTATACTTGGCGACAGGTCCTTTTTGAGTGGATCTGCGGTGCGCCGGACGGTCTTTATTCGGGAGACCAGTTCCGAGCGGTATTTAACCGGGACATCAAATGAACGGGCCATGCAGGAGCCAAGGAGGTCGTATTTCGAGTTGTAACTGCGCTTGTAGCGAATGTCCGGTGGTACGCCGAATCGGATTTCGTGTTCAGAAAATCACAGACGTCTGGAGATTCGGGGCAGGATATCGTCCTTCCACGAAGGGAAACGGTCTTCCAGAATGGCTTTTCTGGCCTCCCTCATCAACCACAAGTAAAAAGCCAGATTCTGAACCGAGGCGATTTGAAGACCCAGGATTTCATTAGCCTGAAATAGGTGTCGCACATACGCTTTCGTGAAGGCGGAGCTGGCATAAATCCCAAGGCCTTCATCTATCATTCCGAAGTCGTTCTTCCACTTTGCATTCTTGATATTAATTATTCCATCCGTCGTAAAAAGCATGCCATTACGCCCGTTTCTGGTCGGCATTACACAGTCAAACATGTCGATACCCCGATCAATATTTTCGATCAGATTGGCCGGTGTGCCAACACCCATGAGATAACGGGGCTGATCGGTGGGCAAAATATCAGTGACAACGTCAACCATCGCATACATTTCTTCGGCCGGTTCTCCTACAGACAAGCCGCCGATGGCGTAACCCGGAAATCCGATTTCAACAAGGCGTTCAGCAGATTCCTTCCTGATTTCGGGGTATACAACACCCTGAACGATTCCGAAAAGCGCCTGATCCTGGCCGTACAAGGGCGAGGTTTCAGCCATGTGGTTCTTGCAACGCTGAGCCCACCGAAGGGTCAGCTCATTCGAGTTTCGCGCGTATTCGCGAGTGGCGTCGCCCGGCGGGCATTCATCAAACACCATCATGATGTCTGCACCAATGGCTCGCTGGATGTCGATCACGGACTCGGGTGTGAACATATGTAGCGATCCATCCAGATGGCTTTTGAATTCTGCTCCTTCCTCCGTGAGTTTACGTCGATCAGAAAGAGAAAAAACCTGATAACCACCTGAATCGGTTAAAATAGGGCCATTCCATCCCATAAAATGATGGAGGCCACCGGCCGCTTTCATGATGTCCATTCCGGGCCGGAGATACAGGTGATACGTATTACCGAGAATGATTTGAGCCTGGATATCTTCGACAAGCTCTTTTGGCCAAACGGCTTTCACACTGGCTACGGTTCCCACCGGCATAAAAATCGGTGTCTCGATTTCGCCATGGTCTGTGACGAGCGTTCCTGCACGAGCGCGGGAATTCGTACTAGTGTGATGGAGCGTGAATTGCATTCGGGAATGTATATGAACCTGAATTTGGAAAACTGAATCGAGAAAACGATAATCTTAAAAATCGTATCGCCAACGGATACCATAAGTCAGAACGCCGCCGCGCGCCACAAAGGACGCGAGCACGTCCTGAAACACCTCGTATTCTATCGTGACGGAAGTGAAATGCTCTTGACCGCTGGTGGTTATATCCGTGTTGCTCGTGGTACTCAGAGGCTGACTGACAGCGACGTACAGTTGTGGATTTAAATACTTACCGCCGACAAATTTTAATCCCCAATTGGCATCATAACTGACTTCAACTACGTCCAGGCCGAGCCCTTCTCCCGCGATGGTCTCTGCCATCGCGTTCATTGGTCCTAGCGCCAGCGCAGTGGCAGTTCCACCATACTGCCCTCCTTCGGAGCTGAGTTGGAGCGATTCTCCGGCCGGTCGCCCGGTCACGATATAAGAAATCACATCGCTCAGCTCCATCTGTGGATCAGATTCGAACGTAAGATTGAGCGCTTCCATTTCGCCTTGAATTAAAAATCGGATTACCACCTCGGAGGCAGAACTGGATCGGGAGGGGACTTCATACGTCGCCTCGATGTCTACCACCGGATTGTCAATACGCCCGTTTAAGGCCACCGTGCCCCGGGTAATCCTGAATTTTCTTCCGAACTGAACAATCTGACTTCTATCCGGCAGTACTTCGAAATTTCCAAAGACAACAGGGTCGGAATAGGGCTCTTTGGTGATGTCCAGATCGCCAATGAACTGGATATCCATCTTGGGGGTAATTTTAGATCTCAGCCATGAATCCCGCGCAAGGCTGATGCTTAATTTCTCGATCTTGAGAGCGCTATACAAATCAAATGAGGACGTATCTGATTCGCTGATAATAATGCCGAACGACCGCTCGACCGCGAGCAGATCTTCATCGGTCAATACGACAGTTTCGAACGTGCTGCTTACAGATTCGTTGGTTAAATAATATGTGGCTGTGGGCAGGATTAGATTCCCACTCAAAACAGGTGAACTCGTGGTGCCCGAAAGTTGAAGATCGCCATCGATTACGGCCTGATAGATGGCGTTATCAACAGCCAGAAATTTATCAGCCCGTACATCGAGTGCAAATTCGCCTACGGAAAGTTTTCTGAGGGCAAGTGTGCCCGAAGCCGTTAATGTGCCGCTGCCAGATTTTGCAGACAGCGTGTTGATCCGGATGGAGTCTGCGTCGAGAACGAGGTCGGCAGTGATGTCGGTATACGTTAGACCTCGGCCTCTCTTTCCGAGCGCCGACAGACCAACTTTTCCGTCACTCAGTTGAAATGTGCCAGAGACATCTGGAGCATCGAAGGATCCATGCACGGCCAGGTCTGTCGTCATTTTTCCACTTAGCGCGTCAAATACGGATCGGTCTAAAAATGGAAGAAGCCAGTCTATCTGGAATTCTCTGGCGCGAAGTGACATATTTACAGTACCCGTTACCGTTCCATCTGTCGAATCCTCGCCGGCCTCGTCATTTTCTCGAATATCGAATAAACCGTCGAGTTCGAGCGTCTGTCCGGACACATGTGTCATATCGGCAGTGAATCTTACCAGGTCGTTCCTCATTGATACCTGAACATCCAGCGAACCGGCTTCGATGTCATACGATTCGACGACACCCGTGAAAGCACCTTCGAGTGACAGCACGGTGTCTCTGCGCGTCACGGTCATCCGCCCGTCAAACTCGCCGCCCAGACCGTCAAATCCAAACACGTCGGAAACCGAGTCGAGATTGAAATTTTCCATGTTGATCAGCATGACATCGGAATCACCCATAGTCACCGATGTCACAGCAATATGACCGTTCTGGCTCTTTATGATAAGTCCGGATGTGGACGGTAGATCGCCAAACGTTATGTCCGCAGGCGCCGTCAACTGCCACATTTCCGAATCCAAATCTGCAATGAATTCGTCAACCCGGATCTGGATAGGATCCTGCTCCGGATCGAACGTCGCCTCGGCGAGAATTTTCCGCTTGCGATCGATCAGAAGTAAGGCGTGCGCCGTTACCATTCCATCAACATACTCGGCATCCAGATCCATGGATTCTGCCTTGACATTTCCAAAAGATATTATCTCAAGATCTCCTTCCAATTCCGCTGCGACCAGATCCAATCCTTCACCGAACTCGCCCCGAAACTCAGATTGAATGAACGCAATCCGGGAGCTGCCGTAGTGAACGTTCCCGGATTCAACACGGCCCTCGAATCGTCTGACGGCTGGTGAGCCTGATACGGTCACGCTCAGATCCAGATTCGACCACGTAACAGGGACCATATACCGAAATGGCCCGAGTTTTTCGGTAGACTGGAGGCTTGCATTTAAGCGGAGAATAGTTTTACGATTTCCTGTGTCTTTCAGGTCGAAGGTTCCATTGGCTACCACAGAACCGAACCCCCCTGAGACAGTCAGCGAGTCCAGTGTGAGTTCGTTTTCATCCATGTGTCCCTTTATTATACCCTCATTAATGGAGAGGCCGAGGACGGAGGCCCGGATGTCGCTGGCAGAAATACTCCAGTCATCGTCTACTCTTGAAATCGTTCCGTTGACAGAGACTTCAGATCTGCGCGTATTCACGTCGAAAAAGAGAGAGTCCGGGATCCCTGACATCGGGCCCAGCAAGGACATTACGTCGAACGATTCAATCTCAAATTCAATATCCGCCCCCTGCAATTCACCGCGACTGAATGATCCTTCAGCCATCGCTTTTCCAGTTTCAGATTCCAGGTGTGATCGGGCCTTGACGTGCGATTGATCCCACGTCGTATGGAGCTGAAACGCTGTCATATCCAGCGTATTGATTCGGGATCCATCTTCAGCCTCGACGGTGAGGAAGCCGGAATTCTTATTGCCTGCCATGCTGAACGAACCGGTAAGATCCGTCTGAATGTCTTGTGCTGCAGCCAGCGATTCGATATTAAGATTGGAAAAAGTGCCTTCGAGCTCGTTCATGGTCAACTCATCGAAATTCCGGGAGAGCCTCCCGGAAAACGAAACCCGAGCATCTGGATGAAATGCGGCGAGGACATCGAATTGAATAGAACCGGGAATGGACTGCCACGCTAATTCAACCTGTTGACTGGCGACGTTATTCAGCGTTGACGGTCGGAGGGAAGCACTCCCCGAGGATGTTATCTGATTCTCATCATTAATGGATAGGGTCAGTTGCGCCGAGCCATTCAAATCGGTGACAATATGGCTTTCGGAGTCGCTGTCCCCCAGAAGCGCAGAAATATTTACAGAGTCGAACGTGAGTTGCGACACATTCAAATGCACACCCGGCTGTGAGAGATCAAGCGAAAAGTCCGCCTCAACAGAGGCACCCGCAGCAAAAAGAGCAATTGACGAAGAGACAAGGTCGGTTCCTATTTCAAAGTGGATACGGCTGGAGTCCAGTTCGATGGAATACGCGCTGCTCCGGGTGAGAATCGCGTCACCAGATATCTCAGATCTTGTACCGGTCGGTCCGTATATAGCGACCGATCCAGAAAAAGAGGATTGTGCTGGATCCGTCGGGTCGGACGCAAGGGCGGTACTGTCTGCGATCAATCCGAAAATATCGAGGTCGGTAAACTTTCCGCTGAGGGTCCATGGCGCATCAACGGGGAACGACGAATTTATCTCCGCCAGCTGAGAATCACACAACTCCAAATGGCCGGAGGCTGAGATTTTGCCGGCTATCGCGCTCATATTTACAGCGCCCTCAGTCACCTCACATGCGCCCATTGTGCCGTCGTCGATGTCTACGGCCACGGAAATGATAAACGTATTGTCGCCGGACTCTGCCACAAGGGTCCTGGACGTTGATACGAACCCGGACAAATCTGTCTGAGGGGTCTGGCTGCGATAGAAATCAAACGCGCCGTCCGCTTTCCACGTTAATTCAGGATCGAACGGCCGAATCCAGCCGCTGAGATCCATTGTGCCATGCTGCGATGTGATCGCCAGCGAGAATTGACCGGTCCCGTCTATGAATTCCTGCCCCAGGTGTATTTCATCAAACAACGATCGCTCGCTACCCGATTGAGTCGGCGTGTGCTCGAGATCAATTCGTAATGATCCGGATATTTTGGATAATGATGGCCCACGAAGATTTACATGGGCGCTTCCATCTATCGTCTCGAGTGGCCCGGCCGAGGTCAGAATATCCGCGAGTTGCAAGGATTCTATTTCGAAATTGGTTTCGAACCGCACCTCGGTATCGTTTTGAATGAGGGACCCCGATCCCCAAATAACGCGGTTTTCAGAAACATAACTCTCAAGATTAAACGCGAGATTGTCCCACGTACCATCAACAGTCGCATGTAGACCGATTGTCGTTTCCTGATTCAACCCATTGACGAACGGGCTGATGTCCCGAAGGGCCAGTCTTGAAGCGTCAACATTGAATTGTACCGCCGCCGCTTGTGCACCCTGAGTCTTCCTTGAATCGAGCGGCATGGTTCCTGAAAGATAAATAGAGCTCCCCGGAGAATGAAGGGAGAGCACGATGTCTTCGAGCCTGTTTCCGATGAGGGTGGCGCTTCCATGGACACGCACGGTATCAGGCGACATGGCCGGTACAAATTGAATGGCGACCGAATCAACAAGGGCCGAAAATGTATTTCCGATTGCGAGCTCCCGGATCTCTGTTTCAAATGACAGCACAGTCCATGAAGAATCCCGCCCCGAATTCCAATAATTGAAGGATGCACTCAGGCCCGTGATCGATATCCTGTTCAACACGAACGGGGCACTTGGTTCGTCTGAATCGTTCGGTTCATCGGATCGGTTCGATTCGCCCTGTTCGTCGGGGTCGCCCTGTTTGAGGGATGGAATGGACCAGACACCCGCTTCATTCTGCCCGAGGATAATTCGTCCGCCGGAAATAGATACGCCCTCTAATTCGTTGTTCCGCAGCACATCGAACAGGTTCAGATCGACCGTCAACGTGTCAATCGAGAGGAGTGTTTCGGAGTCTTCTGAGATCTCAACTCCCGTTAAAACTATCTGAGAAAAAACGGAGCCGCGCGCTCTATCAAATTCAATCGATGCCACGGCAAACGGGTTAACTATCGAAAGCACATTGTTCAAAACAGCCGTTCTAACGGGCGGTATATGAAGAGCACCAATAATCAATACACATCCGAGAATCAAATACAATGATACACGGCCGAGGACGGATCGCCACGACCGTTTCCCTCTCGTTTTTGTGTTTCTATTTGTTGGCTTTGGTTCCATTCTCAAAAAGATCGATCCAGACTCAGGTGGAGCCGCCATCTTCTGCCGTTGTAAGCCTTCGGCTCTGTATCTGTCAGCCCACTTTCGTACAGAATAATGTCCTCGGGATTTCGAAGATCGGTGTATGACGGAGTGAGTTTGTATGCCACGTCAAATCGGACAGATCCGACCGGTGTGGCGTACCGGATTCCTGCACCTGTTCCGAATTGAAAATCAGCGCCGATCAGGCTACCCGTGTCCTCTACCGTTTGATCGATTCCAACTACCGCGGTCCGCTGTCCATCTTCGGTGAAACGCGCAGATAACACGCCGAAATCAATGAAAATGCCGAGTCGAACAGCCTCTGGCATCAGCGCTATCGGGAAACGATATTCCACAGATCCGGTAAGTTTGGCGCGGCCCCCTACCGCCTCGTAAAGCGGGTTCTGAACGCTATAAATTCCGGCATCGTCAACAACAATGGAGTCGCCCACAGCGAGTTGAGGGCCTAATTCATTGAGTCCCCATCCTCTGACATCGTTGGAGCCGCCGGCATAAAAACGTATCCCATCGAACCGATATTCCGTCTCCGGGTCGTTCTGATCGGCGGACTCGCCGAAAGGAACCATAAGACCGTACGATAACATTAGCGCAAAGCTGGATCTCTTAGATACGGGAGCAAAAACCCTCCCCGAGAGCACTCCTTTCCGGTAATTAACGCCCGAGTCAAAAATGGTCCCCGCTGCCTCGAATCTGGGATGGAGCATGTACCCCCGGACCGGATTCAAATAGTCATCCAATTTACCAAAAGTTAATCCTACAGCGTACGCGCTGGTGTCATACAGATCAAACGGCTCATCGGTGCCACGACCGGTCAGGGGCACGTTTCGGTCGTAGGTGTATTCGAGCGTCGCTGTTCTGTATACCAACATTCGAAACAGCAACATTCCCGTCGCACCATAACTGTAGTAATCTGTGTTTTGATTGGGGTCGTCGAGTCTGTTGTAAAATGGAGCGAGGGTTGCGGAAAGGCCACGTTTGAGGACGAAAGGTTGCCTGACGGAGAGGGATACCTTGAACGAACGTCGTGCCGTTTTTCCATTGCCGGGATTCGCATACCATCCTGTTTCTGCGATGCCGGAAATCGTGGCCGAACGGGCACCGCCCAGAAAATTACGGTGGATAACAGACGCTTCGCCGGTAAGGCCAAATTCGCCGGAAAAACCTCCCGCTACCGTGAGTGATCTTTTGTTTGCCTCGCCCAGCTTGTATCGAATCACCACCGAGCTGTCCTGCGGCTGCTCGGGTAACTCTGCGATGGCGAACCGAAAAAGGTTCATTCCGAACAGGTCACTTTGCCCCTGTGATAGCTTCTTTCGTGAGAAATAGTCACCCTTTTTAAGAGGCAATTCGCGGGTCACGATCCGATCTCCGACCGACACATTGCCTTCGATCAAAATATCCTCAATGCGTGCTCTGGACCCGGTTTCGATCCGGTATTGCGCGAGAACGATGTTCGCCGTCGAGTCGATCTTGTTTTCGGTGTGAATGCGTGCAAATGGATATCCGCTGTTCTGAAAAAAAGTAACCACATCATTTTCGATCTTCAGGGACGCGGTAGTCGAGTACCTGGAACTGTCCGCGAAAAACAAGCCAGCCCGCTGTCTTTTCCAGCGCGTGTCAACATCTTCGGGAAGACTGTCTGTACCTTCGATATCCACGGACATAACAATTAACGGCGGGCCTTCCTGCACGGAAAAAATAATATGAACAGAGTTTTTGTCCCGATTATACTGGGACGCGAAATAGTTGATTTGAGTATGTAAAAACCCCTGTGCCGCATAAAAATTCCTCAGCCGAACTACATCCCGCTGCAGTTCAATCGGGCCCAATCCATGTTTTTCGACGCTGATGAACGGCAGAAAGTCCAACAGCTTTTTGGGAGCGTCCAGGAATCCTGGTTCAGTTGTGGCGATTTGATCCATCAGACGCCATTTTTCGAAGGTCTGAGTGGTTCCGAATTTGAAGGATATTTTTGAAACGGTCGTTTGCCTGTCAGTTTCTGTCAGACGGGCCTGCGCACGTGTACTGCCGGCGAAAATCAGTGCAAAAAGAACTGACGCAAGGAGGGAGACCGAGAGGCGGTGGGTCATTCGGAATCCTGATTCCGATTATCATTCATCTTCCGGGCGCGATGACGGCGTTCGTGCAATAGCGTAACAATGGCACCAAGACTCAAAAGTACTCCCGAATAATAGGCCCAGAATACGGTTGCAAAAACGAGCAGAAACGAATCACCGAGGCTCGTAAACCAGCCTTGTTCAAATCCTCCTATTCCGGTCGCATACGATGTGAACGCGATCTTCGCGAATTCCCATGCCACCGCGGTGATGACAGCTCCAATCAGTGCACTCTTAAAGGCCGAGCGAGGGATCGGCATGAAATAGAAGAGTTGGAAAAAGACCATCGTGCTCAGCAAGAACGGCAGGAATTTTCCTGTAGACGT
>SMXK01000001.1 GCA_004356265.1 Bacteroidota bacterium | reverse complement strand
GGATTGAAACGAAACGGATGGCAGCAGAACAGCTTCAGCGCGACGAATCAGCCGTTGCCCACAAATTCAGCGGTACGATTCCCGAATCGACAGGGGTACGCCGGTAATGAGCTTCAGAATCATCATTGCTCGAATTCGCCTGGCCGTCTTTTGCCTCGCAATCGCCTCGATCAGTGCGCTGATCGTCTCCCCCGCGGCAGCCTCTGCTCCTGAAACTGAGATTACTTACGTTGCAGCGTTTGCTCCAGAAGCTGCAACGGTTGTTTTTGAGACCGATCAGGATGCTGCCGAGCACACCGCCGAGGCGGCCACAGATCAGGATGCTGCCGAGCACACCGCCGAGACGGCAGCAGATCAGGATGCCACCACCGAGCACGCCGTGGAAGATGAGGCCCACGACGACGGCCATGGGCCGTTGCCGCCAATCTGGATGATATTGCCGTTTGCCATCATCCTCATTATGATTGCCACCGGTCCGCTGTTTTTTGCCAAACACTGGCACCGTTATTACCCCCATTATTCGGTCGGGCTGGGCATTTTTGTGGCCGCGTATTATGTCTTTGTACTGGGCTCGGCCCTTCCTATCCAACATGCGATAACCGAATACCTTTCGTTTATCGCTCTTGTGGCCTCGTTGTTCGTGGCGGCCAGTGGCATATACCTGAGCATCAACGTCAAGGGAACGCCTCTGAACAATGTAATCGTGTTATTTGTGGCTTCCGTCGTAGCCAACGTTATCGCCACGACTGGTGCCGCCATGTTGTTCATTCGCGCCTACATGCGGCTGAATAAGGGCAGGCTGAAAGCGTATCACATCGTGTTTTTCATTTTCCTGGTGGCGAACGTGGGTGGTGCTCTCACCCCGATCGGAGATCCTCCACTGTTTCTTGGTTTCCTCCGCGGAGTGCCCTTTTTCTGGACGTTCACGCATGTGTGGTACATCTGGCTGCCTGCCACGGCCATGATTCTGGCCATTTTCTGGTTCCTGGATTCGAAAAACAAAGATGAAAGTGCTGACCCGGATCCAAATAAGAAGATGATTGAGATCCAGGGTGCAAAGAGTTTCGGCTGGGTTGCTGTCATTATTGTAAGCGTATTTATCGATCCCAACGTATTTGACTGGGTCCCGGATCTGAATGCGATGTTTGGTCTGCCATTTGGCATTCGGGAAATTATCATGTTTGCCGTAGCCTGGTTGGCGTACGTGACGGCTGATAAAGAAGCGTTGGCTAAGAACGATTTCCATATTGAACCTATCCGAGAGGTGAGCTGGTTGTTTCTGGGAATCTTTGCAACCATGCAACCCGCTCTTCAGCTTATTTCAAGCTTCGCTGCCGACAACGCATCATCTCTGACGGTTGGCATGTTCTACTTCGGAACGGGTCTCCTTTCTGGCATCTTGGATAACGCGCCCACGTATTTGAACTTCCTCGCGGCCGCAATGGGTCAATACGGTCTGGATGTAAATTCGGCAGCAGACGTGCGGTTGTTTGCTGAGGGTGTGGATCTGAATGGCATCTTATCATCAATTGAGTTGCAGGCCATCTCGGTCGCTGCCGTGTTCTTCGGAGCGATGTCGTACATCGGAAATGCCCCGAACTTTATGGTAAAGGCAATCGCCGAGGCTAACGGTGTTGAGACGCCGTCGTTTATGTCGTATATCGTCAAATACTCTATTCCGATTTTACTTCCGGTATACGTTTTAATCTGGTTGATATTCTTCAGCGGATGGGTGGTTTAACTATGGCAGATCGAACGCCTCTCTCGGCGAATGAAATCGAACATGCGCTTTTAACTTTGAGCGGATGGATACACGATAACAATAAGCTCCACAAAGAGTTTGTATTGGATTCTTTTCGGGATGCCATGGCGTTTATGGTACGTATTTCATACGAGGCCGAACAGCGGGATCACCACCCGGAATGGAGCAATGTGTATAACAAAGTGTCAATTTCACTTTCGACCCACGATGCTGGAAACGTAGTTACCGGACTGGATATTGAACTTGCCCGGGAAATCGAAAAATTGATCTGAATGGAACTATCTCAGGCATATTCTACGCTTTTCAGTGACATGGGGCATACGCTGCCCATGTTGTTGACCGCGCTTGCGGGACTGATTATCGTTGGACTGGACGCTTTTAAGCCCCGCCATGTGTCGATTCCCTATATCACCGGGCTGGTATTATTCGGGCTCATGGGACTGGAATTAACAACCATATATGGGGAAACCGGTACAGCCTATTTCGATCTCATGCGTTTCGGCGGCATGGCCGGCTATGTAAATGCCCTCATTCTCGGTAGCGGTGCTCTTTCGGTCGTTCTCCTGAAGCCGTATCTGGAGGACCTGGATAACAATATCGGCGAGGCCTATGCTCTCATATTGTTCAGCATTACGGGCATGCTCATGATGGGATCGGCAAACAGCCTGGTCACCATTTTTGTGGGCCTCGAGACGATGTCGATCTGCTTATATATCTTGACCGCGATAATTCGGTCGCATGACGGCGCCATTGAAAGCGCTCTCAAATACTTCCTGCTGGGTGCTTTTTCGACCGGTTTTTTCCTGTATGGAATCGCACTTATTTATGGAGCAACCGGCACGATGATTTTGTCGGACATGAGCGGCGCTGTTGCTGCCAGCGAAAACACGACGATGTTCTGGGTCGGATTCTCGTTGCTTCTGGTCGGATATCTGTTTAAGGTAGGTGCAGCCCCGTTCCACATGTGGACGCCCGACGTGTATCAGGGAGCCCCAACCCCGATAACTGGATTTATGTCTACCGCATCTAAAACGGCCGCGTTCGCGTCGCTGATTCTGGTGCTTTATTACGCAGTGCCTACGGATACATGGAGCAGCGTAATTGCTGTTATTGCGCTTATCACGATGGTTGTCGGGAATCTACTGGCGATATCTCAGAGAAATGTCAAAAGGATGCTCGCGTACTCGTCAATTGCCCACGCAGGATATGTACTCGTCGGGCTCGCTGCTGGTACAGACGCGGGGTATTCAGGCGCGTTGTTTTATATGCTGGTCTATACCTTTATGAATATCGGGGCGTTCGGGGTCATTGCTTACCTCGAATGGGATTCGAAAGAGGGCAGCGAGCAAGAATTGGATAGCCTCGCCGGTATCGGATACAAACGACCCGTTCTTGCGTGGAGCATGGTCTTTTTCATGTTCAGCCTGGCCGGATTTCCACCGCTCGGAGGATTTTTCGGAAAAGTCGCTGTCTTCGGCCCGGCAATTGACGCCGGCCTCATATGGCTCGCCGTGCTGGGCGTGTTAACGAGTGCGATATCCGCATATTATTATTTACGCGTGCTGGTGGTCTTCTTCATGAAAGCACCTGCCGAAGATCGCGGTCTGGACGCGAAAACAATTCCATTCGCACCCAGAGCAGTAATAGTTCTGTGCGCTGTCGCACTTATTATCCTTGGCGTGGCTCCGGGAATCATGGAAGTCACGTCGTCGTTCTTTGGGTCAGCGGCTACCGCTGCTCTCCCCTAATTTTATTGTTCACTTTATAGATCCCAAAGCTGATGTCTTATTCTCTGCCAGATCTGCCTTACTCCCACGATGCACTGGAACCACACATCGATTCGCGCACGATGACGATCCACCACGGTAAACATCATCAGGGGTACGTCACTAAATTAAATGCCGCTCTTGAAGGACAAAGCGGTCTTGCGTCTACGATTGAGGGCTTGTTACGCGGCTTCGACTCGTTACCGGACTCTGTAAAAGGTGCTGTTCGCAATAACGGTGGAGGCCATGCGAATCACAGTCTATTCTGGTCTGTGATGTCACCTGACGGCGGCGGAGCGCCCGGCGGCGCACTCGCGTCTGCGATCGATACCGCATTTGGATCGTTTGACGGATTCAAAGAGGCTTTTGCTGCCGCCGCTGGTACCCGGTTCGGAAGCGGTTGGGCCTGGCTTGTTGTGAGCGGTGGCGAACTCAAAGTCTACAGTACTGCAAACCAAGACAGCCCGTACATGACCGGTGACACACCGATTCTGGGGCTCGACGTCTGGGAGCATGCGTACTATTTAAATTATCAAAACCGCCGACCCGACTACATTTCAGCGTTCTGGAATGTCGTGAATTGGGACCAGGTAGCGAGCAACTTTGACTCTGCAGGCTGAGTCATCTCGCAACCTCGCGTTTCCGGCCGAAATTTCGATACCGACAAACGTAAGCGTTCATCGCCTCGTATACGACGAGTCCCTCGTGGAGGAATGGACGTCTCTGCTGAGCGCTGAAGAGAATGTGCGACTCGCGGAAATGAAACATGAAAACCGGCGACGTTCGTTCCTTATGGGACGCGCGTCGCTTCGGTTGATGTTGTCCGCCTTGAGAGGTGTGCCGGCGCTGGACATTATTATTCGGGTTGAGGAAAACGGCAGCATTGTCTCCCCTGATACTCCGTGGCATATATCTCTCGCGCACAGTGGTGAAGAAGCCGTATCAGTTGCGTCACTGCAGCGAGTGGGAGTAGACCTGGAAGTTGTGAGCAAAAGAGATGATGATCTTTTGGGATACATCACCCACGAAAGCGAATTCGAACTGATAGATCCCCTGCCGCTGGAGCGTCAGGAAAAGCTGCTGTTATGTTGGACCGCCAAGGAGGCCGTCCTGAAAGCGCTTGGCACCGGATTGCGCCGTTCACCCAAGTCGGTCCGCGTGATCCGGGTCGATCAGAATCCACTTCGGATGTGCATTAAAGATGTTGAAGGGCACGCGTGGGACATCGCTCTGGAGCGTCGTGGCGCCTACTATCTGGCGATTGCAACCCCTGAAGAGTGACCTTTAACGATAGGCCTCGTCGGCGAAAACATGAAGCCGCAAATCGCGTTCAAACTTGATCTTGCGTTTTTCAAGCGATTATTCAGTACTGATGGCAGCCAATCCGTATAAACCGAAGAACCCCATCCGATTCGTCACAGCAGCGAGTCTATTTGACGGCCACGATGCGGCGATCAACATTATGCGCCGCATATTACAAGCGGGTGGCGCAGAGGTTATCCATTTGGGCCACAACAGGTCGGTACTCGAGATTGTAAACACGGCCATTCAAGAGGATGTTCAGGGCATCGCGGTATCGTCTTATCAGGGCGGTCACATGGAGTATTTCAAATACATGATCGACCTGCTGCGAGAGCGTGGTGCAGATCATATTAAAGTTTTTGGAGGGGGTGGCGGCGTTATAATTCCGGAAGAAATCGCAGCGCTGCAAGAGTATGGTGTCACTCGAATTTTCTCTCCCGACGACGGCATGGAGTTGGGTCTACGGGGCATGATTGACTATATGCTGGAGGCGTGTGACTTCCCGATCGCAACAATCGAAATCGACCCGTCCGTCATTTCTTCTGCCCGATCCGCCGCGGATCCGGTCACGGCTCCGGCCGCCGGAATGGTTTTGGCCCGCGAATTAACCCGTGTTGAAGGTGGCAACAATTCATTCGCCGATTCTTCCACCGATCCCACTTCGAAAGTGACGATCAAAACCGCTTTTGAAACTGGTGGCAACGGTGCATCTGACAATTTAAACCGAAACTGTCCCGCCATCGGCATCACCGGGACCGGGGGCGCCG
>SMXK01000116.1 GCA_004356265.1 Bacteroidota bacterium | reverse complement strand
GGCCGAAGGTCAAACAGCTCTGAAATAATCTGCTCGATACGACGATCCGGGATATTACCGGTACCATTGGTATTGACGTTGATGGAGACGGGTTCTGCTAACCCGATTGCATACGCAACCTGCACGAGTACTTCGTCCGCAAGACCCGCTGCAACAATGTTTTTGGCGACGTGCCGGGCGGCATATGCCGCGCTGCGGTCCACCTTGGATGGATCTTTCCCGCTGAATGCGCCTCCTCCGTGAGCGCCCTTACCGCCGTAGGTATCCACGATGATTTTGCGCCCCGTAAGACCAGTATCACCATGCGGACCACCAATAACAAATTTCCCTGTCGGATTAACGTGCAGAATCATATTGTCATCCAACAAATGTGCAGGCACTGCCGTCGGAACCAGATATTCGCGCACATCACGCTTAATCCGCTCCACCTCAACATCGTCATCATGCTGCGTGGAAATCACTATCGTATGCACACGTTTCGGAGTACGTTCATCGTCTTCGTACTCGATCGTGACCTGGCTTTTAGAATCCGGTCTGAGATACGGCATGAGATCGGTTTTCTTCCGAATCCGTGCAAGCTCTCGCATCAATTTGTGCGACGTATGGATAGCGAGCGGCATCAATTCATCCGTCTCACGGCATGCATATCCGAACATCATACCCTGATCGCCGGCGCCCTGATCGGTGTGCATCCCCGCACCTTTGTCGACGCCTTGTGCAATGTCGGGACTCTGGGGGTGGATGGTACTCAGAACCCCGCATGATCCTGCGTCAAATCGCAAAGCCGGGTCAGTGTATCCGATCTCCCGAATTACATCGCGTGCAATTTCCTGTACGTCGATGTAAGCCCGCGTCGTGACTTCACCGGAAAGAATGACAAGTCCTGTTGTCACCAGTGTTTCCACTGCTACCCGACTTGAGGAGTCCTCAACTAAGAGAGCGTCGAGAATAGCGTCGGAAATTTGATCTGCAACTTTGTCGGGGTGTCCTTCAGAAACAGACTCAGATGTAAACAGATACGGCATTATTTACTGGTACTTGTTTGCGGGGAAATTGGCTACGCGAGAGGCCGGTGAACGCTCAAACGTGCCGCTGGTTCGTCCGGCTCAATCTCTTGATACCGTCTATAACTCGGGTATAAATTGAAACTTTTGTACTGGGTTCAGTACAATCGGCCCGATTCACGTGGCCGGTGAAACAGTCTGCAATGACGAATGACAGCCGTGACATACAAAACAACCGGCCAAATTTGAATCCTCTGCAAACTGTTATAGAAGTCTCAGCTAAGTACATACACTCAAATTGCTTTAGCCTTAAGGGTACTGTAATTTCGGTTTTTGTACTGAACTTGTGTTCTATATGCACATATCAGTCCAATTTTACGTTATTCGAACTATTTCACGAATTTCGGAAGATTCTACCATCCAAATTAGAGAGAACAGACCATGTCAAACGACCTGACTGCGAAGATTACAGCGATTATTGTAGATAAACTCGGCGTCGACGAAGGCGATATTAACCTTGAAGCATCTTTCACCAATGATCTCGGAGCAGATTCGCTTGACACCGTCGAGCTGATCATGGAATTGGAAAAAGAATTCGATATCACGATTCCAGACGAAGATGCAGAAAATATCACCACGGTTGGTGATGCAGTATCTTACGTGGAAAAGGCAACCGCCTGATTTTTCTGTCTGAGACAACAGTCTGAGGAATGAGCAGCAACCAGAAACACCGAGTCGTCATCACTGGAATGGGAGCGTTGACTCCTATTGGTCTGAGTGCCGAATCCTACTGGGAAGGCCTGATGGCAGGAACGAGTGGCGCAGCGCCGATAACGTATTTCGATACAGAACCTTTCGCAACGAAGTTCGCGTGTGAACTCAAAGGGTTCGATGTTGTCGATTACATGGATCGCAAAGTGGCCCGCCGTATGGATCCGTTCGCACAATATGCGTTGGCCGTCGCCGGCTTGACGCTGAAAGATGCGGGGATAGATCACGAATCGCTTTCGTCCGACGAGCAGGAAGACATTGGCGTCATATTCGGCAGCGGGATCGGCGGTATGCAGGTCTTTCTGAAAACGTCTAAGGACTATCTTCAAGGCGGACCGCGGCGGATTTCACCGTTTTTCGTGCCGATGCTTATTCCGGACATCGCCGCCGGGCAGATTTCCATTAAATATGGACTCAGGGGACCTAATTACTCCGCTGTTTCCGCATGCGCAACCGGTAATAACAATATCGGCGACGCCTTTATGGCGATTCAGCTCGGTCATTGCAAGGCTGTTCTGAGCGGTGGATCTGAGGCTGCGGTTTCAGAAATGGGAATCGGCGGATTTAATGCGCTGAAAGCTCTCTCGACCCGGAACGATGAGCCGGCTACCGCATCGCGGCCGTTCGATTCGACCCGTGAAGGATTTGTTCTCGGCGAAGGCGCTGGTGCTATTTATCTTGAAGAACTCGAGCATGCCAAAGCACGAGGAGCCAGAATATATGCGGAGATAGTTGGCATCGGGATGAGTGGAGATGCTCATCATATTACGGCTCCTGACCCTGAAGGGCGTGGCGCTCGGTCGGCAATGAGAGCGTCACTTAGAGACGCCAACCTGCAACCATCGGATGTGGATTATCTGAACATGCATGGAACGTCTACACCCTTGGGCGACATCGCGGAAACGAAGGCTATTAAGATGGTTTTCGGCGATCATGCGTACAAAATGAATCTGTCTTCCACCAAAAGCATGACGGGTCATTTATTGGGAGCGGCAGGGGCAGTCGAAGCGATCGCGTCCATTCTGGCTATCGTGAACAACCGGGTACCACCCACGATTAACTTCGTGAATCCGGATCCGGAATGTGATCTGAATTATACGTTTAATACACCTCAGGACCGGGAAGTAAAAGTCGCGGTAAGTAACGCATTCGGATTTGGGGGGCACAACACATCGGTTGTATTTCAGGAGTACAGCGAATAGCTCCGGAGAGGCAAAGCGTAAGGGCCGGTCGAACTTCTACCGAAACACTATTTCGTCGATCTGATCGGCTTCAAGTTCCTCATTCAATCGACGGCACCAGGAATTTCTGTTCAGATGGAGCTCCTGTCTCCATACCGGTGATTTGATCCGTAAGAACAACTTACGGTCTCTCACCCATGATTTTTGGACTTCGCGTCCTATCCTGTCACCGGCGATATCTTCCCAGGCTGCCAGCACGCGACCGCGTGCCATTCGAGAGTCCAGCCCCATCGACGAGATTACATCCTTCAGAACGGATCCCAGTTGCCTTGGAGGATTTCCGTATGCCATAGTGGAAGGATGGAAATTTTCGCGGTGTTGAGTGTTGCCGTCTGTTGGGACGTGGTGCATCAAGACCAAGATACAACTCTATCGGCTCTCCTGATTCGCCCGGAATAAAATTCAACACTCCCAGAAATGGCTGAGGGGAATCGAACTCGAAAGCCAAAGGCTCTTAAACTCGATCCCCCCACAGCCACTCATCGGAAGACGCAAAAAACGTTACGGTGCCACGCGACCGAGAGTTACACTTTTATCTCCGGTAAGTTAGTTTTTGTTACAGATCGAATCAGACGGATTCATATTCCCCTTTCAGCGTCAGTTTTCACAGGGTACTTTTCGTGCCGTGCATTCAATCATACCCTAAGTTCAATTCGCTATGGTTCACATTAACACGCTTCTTGCGCATACTGCATTTGTACCTGACTCTGATACGGCTGCGGTTATTCCGCCGGTTCACTTTGCCACAACCTATGAGAGGGCGCAAGACAATTCCTACCCGTCCGGATATGTGTATAGCCGTGAGGGCAATCCGACGCGTCGGTTGCTTGAGAAAACGCTGACCGGGTTAGAAAACGGATTCGATTGCAGGACGTTTTCTTCCGGGATGGCCGCCGGTCACGCAGTTCTGATGGCGCTCCCTGCGGAATCGCACATTATAATTCCGGACGACGTGTATCATGGTTTCAGGCATCTGGTAATGCAGGAAGCGCGCGTAGGTCGATATACGTTTTCAGCCGTCGACATGACGGATCTCACAAGGATCAGCGAAGCGGTTACGCCGAATACGAGACTAATCTGGGTTGAATCTCCGTCCAACCCACAATTGAAAATTTCTGATATCGCTGCAATTAGCAGCATTGCCAGGCAGAATGAAATTACACTCGCCGTAGATGGTACGTGGACTTCACCGATTCTGCAACGGCCGTTTGATCTCGGCGCTGACATTGTGTTGCACTCCGTTACGAAATACATTGCGGGCCACTCTGATGTGCTGGGTGGTGCTTTAATTTTTAAGGATCAAAGCGAGTACTACGAGCGCGTGTGTGAAAACCAGAAATTAACCGGCGCCGTGTTGGATCCATTTTCTTCCTGGTTAACACTTCGGGGCGTTCGGACGCTGGCTGTTCGCCTCAGGACACAGTGTGAAACGGCCTCTCGTGTAGCAAATTTTTTGAACCAACACAACCGCGTTTCACGGGTCTATTTTCCTGGCTTGGAATCGCATCCGGGATTCGAGGTCGCGTCCAGACAAATGACAAGCTCAGGTGCCATGTTGTCGTTTGAGACGGCAGGGGGAGAAGCAGACTCGATTACTGTTGCAGCCTCCGTCAAGCTATTCAGAAGGGCAACAAGCCTCGGCGGAACAGAAAGTTTGATCGAACACAGGGCCTCGATGGAAGGCCCGGGCACCACGACTCCTCCAGGGTTGTTGCGACTTTCTATCGGTCTTGAATATTCAGACGATCTGATTGCAGATCTGGAACAGGCTCTTGCTGAAATTTAGTTTGTCGCCTCGGTTGTTCCTGCATAATTTTCTGCGGTTACTGATCTGCTCACTCTGGACTCTGAATGAAACTCCCATTTTTTCTTGCTCAGCGGTTTGTCGCCGCTGAAACCCCTGAGGGGACTTTACCTATTGCACGGAATCTGTGTTCCAAAGGATTGCATGTAACCCTCGACCTGCTCGGCGAGTACGTCAGCGACCGGTCGCTCGTGGACGAGGCGTTAAAATCGTATCTGCAGCTTATCCAGATGTTGGACGCCTCTTCGAACTCCGAGAATAATTCAGAAGTATCTCTATCTGTCGGGATCGATAAAAATATTTCGATCAAACTGTCGATGCTGGGCCAGAAAATCGACGAGTCTTTATGCCACGACAATCTTATCAAGCTTCTGGAAGCCGCCAAATCCACCAACACGTTTGTCCGGTTGGATATGGAGGGTAGCGACGTAACAGAATCGACCGTTTCCCTTTTTGAAAGAGTCTTTCCGCTGTATTCCGAGAACGTAGGAATCGTGCTTCAGGCTTACATGAGGAGAACCAAAGAGGATGTCGAGCGCATGTGCGAGTTGCAAGCGCGTGTTCGAATCTGCAAAGGAGCGTACAAGGAGCCCGTTGGGATCGCATGGCAACGAATGTCCGATATCCGCGACCGGTATCAGGAATACATGGAAACGCTCATCACACGCGGCAACTATCCAGGCATTGCCACCCATGACGATATTCTGATCGATGCGACAAAGAAATTCGTGTCCACAAATAACATCTCGAGCGACAAATTTGAGTTCCAGATGTTATTTGGAATGCGGTCGGAAACGCAACTCGAGATGGTCCGTGACGGCTACAATACACGAATCTATATCCCGTTTGGGAATCAGTGGGTACCCTATTTTTCCAGGCGCTTGCGGGAGAGAAAGGAAAACGTATTCTTCGTTCTGAAACACCTCGTGCGACGATAACTCCTTACCTGGCGCTCACACCTCGCGCGAGCGAAGCCCCGTTTAGTCACTCACGCTTGGGCAATCTGCGCCTCTATTCACGTTCGGCGAGCCAACGCTCGGCGTCGATAGCAGCCATACATCCAGTACCAGCCGCGGTCACCGCCTGTCTGTAAACATGATCTTGGGCATCGCCACATGCAAACACACCTGAGACTCCCGTATATGTAGAGTCCGGTTCCGTCTGAATGTAACCATTTGAATCCAGATTCAGCCAGTCTTTGAAGATGTCAGTGTTCGGTTTATGACCGATCCCGAGGAATAACCCCTGCAGATCCATATCATTTTCTTCCCCCGAGACGGTATCCTTGAGGCGAACTCCACTTACGTCATTTTCTCCCAGGACATCAATGACAGCCCGATTCCAGAGAATCTCGATTTTTTCTGACGCTATAACTCGGTCCTGCATGATTTTAGACGCGCGCAGCGAATCCCGACGGTGAATCAGATACACTTTCGACGCGAACCTGGTCAGAAAAAGGGCTTCTTCCATTGCTGTGTCGCCACCGCCCACGACGGCAACTTCCTGATCCTTGAAAAACGCACCGTCACATGTAGCACAAGCTGATACGCCTCTACCCAGGAGTCTCTTCTCGTTGTCAAGACCAAGGTATTGCGCGGAGGCACCGGTAGAAATGATAACCGTATCCGCGATGATCGGCGTCTCCTCGTCTACAATCATCTTGAAGGGAGTGCCGGACAGGTCAATAGATGTGACGGTTCCCCAGCGCAGGTCTGCACCGAACCTACGTGCCTGTTCTTCAAACTGCTGCATCATCTCCGGGCCCATAATTCCGTCCGGATAACCGGGGTAATTTTCGACATCGGTGGTCGTGATGAGTTGTCCCCCTGGCTCCGGTCCCTGAAACACGACCGGTTCAAGATTCGACCTCGACGCATATAACGCAGCCGTTAATCCGGCAGGGCCACTGCCGACGATAACAACTTTATGCCGTTCAGCGGTACTAAAATCAATCTGGTTCATATCAGGCGGTCTGGGCGACCAACGAATCCAGTTTACTTGCCAACGACCGCTTCGAAGCAGCGCCAATCAGCTGGTCGACCACGACTCCATCTTTGAAAAACAGAAGCGTGGGAATCGAACGGACTCCGTAATTCTGTGCAACAACTGGATTATGATCCACATCAACTTTCCCGATTTTGGCCCGTCCTGCGTACTCACCGGCCAACTCTGCAACTACAGGCGCAATGATCCTGCACGGTCCACACCAGGTCGCCCAGAAATCCACCAACACAGGCACGTCTGAGTTCAATACTTCCTCCTGAAAATTCTGGTCCGTAATCGTTACGGGCTGTACATCCTGTGACATTCTTTTTCCTCGTCTGTTAAACTGAATACTGGCCGACTGTCATTTGCAGCGGCAGTGTAGTTGGTGTCTTGTTGAACGCTGGTGTTACTCAGATGTTATTGCACAATCAACTTCCGTTCCACATTCAAACCCGGTCGCTGTGTCGGTTCATGATCGCCGGAATGGCGTTTTCAAACGTGTGTCTCATTTCAGATACAGCCAAATCGACAGCTGATATGCCATCGATGGTCAGTTTCATCCGGATTCCTGACACAATGCCGATCGTCGTCATCTGCACCCCTGAACCCGCTAACCGCTCCTCTACTTCTGTTCGATTAGCCGGGTTTACAGATATCACGATTCTGGATTGAGCTTCGCCGAATAAAAGTGCGTCCGTTCGAACTCCGGCGACAGAGGGGAGATCAAAAACAGCTCCCCTGTCTTCAGTTCCGAAACACGATTCCGCAAGACAGACCGCTAGTCCGCCATCCGACACATCGTGAGCACTCTCAACAAGTCCTTTTCGAATAAGGTTTAAACAGGCTTTCTGCAGGCTCACCTCCTCGTCCATATCGAAATGCGGTGCGTCTCCCGCAGTTCTGCCATGAACGTGACTCAGATATTCGCTTCCATCGATATCGTTTTTGGCGGTCCACGACTCCGGAGATAACAATATGATTTCATCTCCTTCATTCTTGAATGCCGAGCGCGTGGTGTGTTCGTCGATATTATCGATGAGCCCGAGCATACCGATCGTGGGCGTCGGAAAAACGGCGCCGTCAGGATTCTCGTTGTAGAACGACACATTGCCTCCGGTCACGGGCGTATGCAACGCTAGACAAGCGTCTCCCATACCCTCCACCGCTTCCTTAAATACCCAGTACACTTCTGGTTTGTACGGATTTCCGAAGTTCAGGCAGTTCGTAACTGCTACGGGCAATCCACCCGAACACACAACGTTTCTGGCTGACTCGGCGACTGCAATTTGTGCACCCTTTCGAGGATTCAGATAAACATACCGTCCATTACAGTCGGTTTTTGCTACCAGTCCGCGATTGGTCCCCTTAATGCGAATAACTGCGGCATCGGCATCGCCCGGGCCTACGACCGTATTTGTCCTGACCGTCGTGTCGTACTGCTCATAGACCCACCTTTTCGAGG
>SMXK01000115.1 GCA_004356265.1 Bacteroidota bacterium | reverse complement strand
CGGGCGCCCGTTTTTTGTTAGAGCATGTTAGCTGGCCCCTAGTCTGATACTGCAGAGATGATCACTATATTCTGCAGATCAAATTCTTCAGTTACCACCGATTATGCGCACACAGCTTGATCCAGATTCAATTGCAGGAGCAAAGCGGATAACAACGCAGACGCTTCGGGAAATGAAGAAAGACGGCATCCCCGTCAGCATGTTGACCGCGTATGATTACACGTCTGCACGTATCCTCGATGCTGCCGGTGTTGACGTGATTCTCGTCGGAGATTCGGCTTCGAACGTGATGGCGGGGCACGAAACTACACTCCCGATTACGCTTGATCATATGATATACCACGCCCAGTGTGTGGTTAGAGCTGTCAGCAGAGCATTAGTGATTGTTGACCTACCGTTCGGTTCCTATCAGGGTGATTCGAAGAAGGCGCTTCAGTCAGCGATTCGGGTGATGAAAGAAGCCGGTGTTCATGGCGTGAAATTAGAAGGGGGGATGGCCGTCGAGCCATCCATTTCCCGCATTGTTGAGGCAGGAATTCCCGTGATGGGGCACCTCGGACTTACGCCGCAAAGCATCTATAAATTCGGTACGTACCGGGTTCGGGCGCGTGATGAATCGGAGGCTGAAACACTGAAGTCAGATGCTGCAAAACTTCAGGAGATCGGATGTTTTTCGATGGTTCTTGAAAAGATTCCGGCAGAACTGGCAACACAGGTGTCGGCCTCATTGGAAATTCCGACAATCGGAATAGGTGCCGGTGCAGGATGTGATGGGCAAGTCCTCGTGACGCACGATGCGTTGGGTTTGACAACGGATTTTAATCCGAGGTTCGTTCGCCGGTATGCGCGGCTTGCTGAAATCATGCATGACGCGGTTACAGCCTACATCGCAGATGTCAGATCCCGTTCGTTTCCCTCGGACGAAGAGAGTTATTGATGGCAATGTCAGTCGGATCTCGGGGGCAGAAGAAGCGTCCTCTTATACTGGTTTGTAACGATGACGGCATCGGTGCACCAGGAATTCTTGCATTGGCTTCTTCGATGGATGGGCTCGGAGATATTTTCGTCGTAGCCCCGGTTACTGAACAAAGCGCTGTAGGACACTCGATTACGTTGCGGGATCCGATCAGGGCTTTCACGTTTCCTTTTCGGATTCCGTCAGGGAGCATCGATGCGTGGGCGGTACATGGGACGCCTGCTGACTGCGTAAAATTGGCTATTGAAAAGCTGCTTCCACGTCAACCCGATCTTGTCGTGAGCGGCATTAACCAGGGACCGAATGCCGCAGTTAATGTGATTTATTCGGGGACGGTCTCAGCGGGGACTGAGGCCACGATTCTGAACATTCCAGCAATCGCATTTTCCTACTGTCGGTGGGTCGGCGGCGATTATGAGGCGTCTGGACGGATCGCCAGACAGATAGCAGTGAGAGTTTTAGACCGCGGGCTTCGATCCGGAATTCTGCTCAATGTGAATATCCCGGACCTTCCATTCGCCGCGCTGAAGGGAATCAAAATTACCCGACAGGCACGGTCGAAATGGAAAGAGAGTTTTACAGAAAGAAAAGATCCATACAACCGTTCTTACTATTGGTTGTCTGGTACTTTCGTCAATCTGGATTCCCGAGACGACACCGACCTCGGAGCCATCGAGAACGGTTATGTTTCCATCACACCCGTACATCACGATTTAACAGCCCACGATCAGGTTGACGAAATGCGGTCTTGGACGTGGGATGACAAGTAGAAAGCCTTGCGGCGCGAGAGGAAAAATTCTATGGAAATGAAAACTGTCAAAGTTACTGTCCGACAACAAGAAAGTTTGTACCACTTCGTGGGGATTAATTCTGAGGGACATACGATTGACATGGACGATTGGGCCGGATATGAAACTGGAAACGGGTCTGGCGCAACACCCATGGAGCTGATCATAATGGGTTTGGCCGGGTGCACAGGAATTGATATCGCGGACATCCTGCACAAACAGAAACAGCAGGTGGATGTTTTTGAAATGGACGTTGTAGGCAAAAAGCCGGCGGGAGCTTCTCCTTCAATCTACCGGTCTGTGCACCTCGAATGCAGGTTCGAGGGTGATGTCTCAGAGAAAAAGGTTCGAAGAGCGATCGATTTAAGCTTAGGTAAATATTGTTCTATTGCTGAATTGCTGAAGCAGAGCGGCGCCGAAATATCTTACAGTTTCTCCGTAAATGGGGAGTTTTTCGAAGGACAGACATTCTGAATCGACTGCGATTCCAGAGGTCCTATTTCTCGCGTTCTCGCTGCTCAAGTTCTCGCTGCTCAAGTTTTCGCTGTTCACGGCGCTTTTTCGTGCCCCCGCGCTCGATCAATTCAAGATCATTCGACCCTATCATTTTGATAGTTCGACGAATCGGAAGTACACGAAAATGATATTCGGACTCTTGCCCGGGAGAGACTGATACCATTAGGGATCCTGATTCGAACTCGTGGCCCTCTGGCAAATCACCGCTCAAAATATTGAGTTCATAAGAGCCAGATGGAATTTGCCGGAAATAGAATCGACCGGATCTGTCTGTTCTGACGCTAAAAACCTTGCTACCCGACCGAAGTTCGAGCAAAACACCTCGCAGTTGCGATCCTTGAATCAGGGGAGCGTTCTGTTGACCGAGCAAATTTGAACCGCCCTCTCGTTCCCAGATAGAAACAGTACCCGAAACCTGGGCTGACCTGACGATGGGAATATCGATCGGAATTGTCAGGTCAATAATGTCTCTGAGTCTTATAGGGATATCAATGAGAGCCGTATTTTCGATGCCAATACTTCGCTGGTCGATAGTTATGTAGTTGCTCGTAATTCCAGCTATTGGAAAGCTAAACCAACCATTCGAATCAGTAATGGATACGTTGTCCCCGATGAAGACGATCACGTCCGCCATTCCTTCTCCGGTTTCCGCGTCATATACGCGGCCTCGAATGGATTCAGCGGTCGACTTTCTCCGAGGGCCGGACAAGCCAACGGGAACGGAATAGGAAATTAAAAAGTTGGTAGCAATCTCGCTTTTTGCACTGCCGAAATCAACGACCTGGGCCGCAAGTTCGATTTCGTGACCGAACGGGAGTCGGTGACGGTATCGAAATCGGTAAGAACGATAATCGCTTGAAAAAATCCCATCGTTCCGGGTGTGAACCACGCCTGCGGAGAAGTCAGAATAAGAAGCCGGCCTCACCGTTATTAGTGCACTCAATGATGCCCGAGAAAGTTCAGATGCGGTATTTACGAGGAAGCCTGTATCGTAATTTCCAGAAGCTGTCAGCGTGATTTTACGGGAGAGACGAATCGAGGCGCTCAGGCGACTTTTCCAGGTCGAGCCGTCGTAGCCGATATTCTTACTTGATGCCGTGCCCAGTTCAACGGTGCCTCTGATGCTGCCAAGGAAATTCTTGTACATCAACGATGTTCGCACCGCATTTTCCAGCCGGTCGCTGGTACTCATTACGCTCACATATTCCCGGTTTCGGAAGATGTAAAAAACATCGGCACGAATAGATTTTGCACCGACTGGTAGGCTGAGACTTAAGCCAGCTTCGTAGAAAGATTGTTCGTTGCTGAACCCTTCTGCGTAATCCTGCGAAATGGTCATCGCTGATCCTGAAACAGAGACTCCTGATCCCAGCGAATATCCGAGCGAGCCCGATCGCTCACGCAGCCCCGCCCTCGATCCCGGAAACGTACTGGAGATGTCTGACGCGCGAGCACGGTATGTTACGCCGGCGGCTTGACCAGTCAATCCTACCATACAAGACATTGTATCAAACCGTGATTCGTCATCTATCCCACATTCTATGTCCGCCTGATTATTTCGGTCTAAAAATTGAATTTGAGACCGGGCAGAAAAAAAGCTTCCGTCAAAAAGGCCTGTTCTGGATACAGTGTTGGCAGACAAACTGATGTGCCGAGTAACGTGGTACCCGACAACCGCACCAGCCACCGTTTGTTCTGGGCTCATAAACCTGGTTTTCGCGATCGTTCCGGACGCAAAGAGCCTTCTCGTCTGACCGCTGCCTCCGATACCGACTCCATACAAGCCCGATGAAGTCAGGGGTGTCAGGCGTTGTGAATGATCACCAAATATCACGTAACCATATTGATTGGTATACGATAAAAATGCATGATCGCGAGCGCCATATAGAGACGTTCGCGGGCCTCCTGAGTACAACACATCAAACAGAACTTGCCCATCGAGGGCATTTGTTGAGCCCCTCAATCCATACTGCGGGTTTGTGCCGTCGTTATCACCAACGGCCTGTAGAGACAACACCACGGGAATGTCTGGCACGTTACGAGTTCGGTTTCTATTTGTCGGGACGACGGTAAATCCCCGGCTGGCCGCGACTTTATCGTATTCTTCGGCTCCGAAGATTGACTTCAGACGCAGACGCCCTTCGTATTGAGCGGTCGTAGATCCATCAGTAGTGATAACGAGTACAAACTCAGCGGTTTCCGCCGGAAGAAGTGACCACTCCTTCTTTTTTACTGACACATCAAAGGATGGGCCGCCTTCAACAACAAGGCTCCCCGTTTCTATCCGGTTGCTGTTGTTAGTTAAGGTGGCCCTGACTTCTATCGCTCTGCCAGCCAGAATGAATTCGTTTGTCGGTTTGATGACCAGCACCATTGCCCGAACCAGTCCAACGGAATATATTGCTTCAACGACAGATTGGGCGCCCCGATATTCTCTGGAGGACCCGGTAACTCGGATTCGATACGTTCCCGGCGGGACTGTGCTTGCTGGTCTGACGGAAACGAATAGAAGCATTGATTCCCCACCATCCAGAGAAACAGTTGCGGTCGTCGCCGCCGCCGTCCAACCTACCGGTGCGTCAACGTGTATATCGACCGTCCTTTTAGCGCTGGACTGATTTTCTGCCCTCACAACAAGTGTTGCCAGTTCACCCGGCATCACTTCGGTAGTGTCGGAAACGACGGCAGTTAAAGAAATATCTGCCTGTTGGATGGGTGTCTGCGCCACAACGAGACTGAACTGCATGTACACCATACAGCACCAGAGTAAAACAGATTGCCTGAATACGTGACGTGTCATCGGGCAGGTTACCTGTCTGCAGATTCTAAAATTTCTATTGCGACCTCTGTCCCGAAAATCTCGTCGTCTCCAGCGTCCATGATAATAATGGCTCTATACTTGCCAGGCTCCACAAGACCTAAATGAATTTTCTGCATCACAGATGTCGTTGGATAGATTCTGTTTTGTGCGCCGTCGAATCTTCCGAGCGTATTTCCCTTCAGGTCGTACAACTCGACCCACATTTGTGGCCTGAGCATTACATCGCCAGTATTTTCGACATGAATAACAAGGGCGGTGTCACCGTTTTCTCCCTGAGAGAGGGCAGAGTTTTTAATCTCCAATTGACTCTGGCCCGAGTTTTTGATGTGCGACGCAATCTGAATGCCGTATCGAAGTTTTTGACGCACACCTAACTGTCGGCGTTGCTCAAGGTCGTTAGCGCTGGCATATGGCACGGCTTCAACCATTATCATACTCCAGTAGGATCCTGACAGGGGAAAGGAGGAGGTGGATTCTGGTACAGTGACCAGGTAAGCAATATCTATATTTTGACGAGGTGGTATCGAGATACTGGATACGGACACGACAATCCAATCGGCATTTGAGCGAGGATCGTTTCCGGGTGTGCCATAAAGATTGGTACCGTCCGAGTAGAACAGGTAATCATTTTGGTAGACGTTTACTCGCTGAATTTCATCAGTCTCGTTTACAACAGAGATGGTGCCTTCGTATGAAGTGCCGGTCTCTATGATTCGATCGTCTGCTAAACCCGTTCTAATTGAGATCTGGGCTCCGACTTTCTGCGGCAGCAGACTGACTGCTACCAGAATGATGCCGTAAATAAAAATTTGATTTCGTTTCAACATAGCGATTCTACTGGGCTGTGAGGGTATATGTAACCGTGTGGATGTCGTCACCATTTTCGTTGCTGTTCCCATCTGAAGCAGTCGCAACGGCTCGATAGGTCAACGTTCCAGATCCGATTCGGCCCGGCGACGAAAGCGGAATATCTCTGAGCATATCGGTGTCTAACATTCCGTTGATGAGCTCTATCTCGCCTTGCTCAGTTCCCACCGAACCGCTCCCGTAGGTTGTAACACTCAATTCGACGAACAGTGAAAAATTCTGACTCGGGCACGTAGTGGTCACACTTATTTTGGACGTCACGCCGTAGTCTGCGTCCCAGGATAACTCTGTGAAATTGTCAGTCGCAGCGTCTGGTTGGCTGCCGGTAGTGGCTGTGTCGATCGAAAGATTTATGGCACCACCTCCGCCCGAAAAGACAAATACCTGAGCAAGGGCTCCCGCGGGACCAATCGCGATCCACGCGAGGAATACATGTAAAACGCAGTGTCTGAACCACGAGAAGTATGTTTGGCCAAGCCGCATAAAAAACCACCTAATTATCAGTTATCGTGAGCGTGACAGTGCGTAATTCTCCCGAACCATTGGGAACGGCCGTTATTGAAGCCGATGCTGTGTAAGTGATTGATAGACTGGAAACCGCTATTTTTTCAAAACCGACAACCATGTCCTGCGCTGTCGTCGACAGCGTTTTTTCAGTCGACGTTCCCGCCCCGGGTGGTGCAAGCAGAAGCGAGACCGAGATGCCCGCTGAATATTCTGCATCCAACGACGCCGTAATTTTTTTACTAGAGCCGTTTACAGTTACATTGTATGACGTTGTCGCGTCGACCACATCATCCAGACTTGTGCCGGACGAGTAAGAAATAAACTGTAACGTTACCGTTCCGGAGATAGAAACGGCATTTATTTCGCCTACGCTCACGACAATATCCTGGT
>SMXK01000114.1 GCA_004356265.1 Bacteroidota bacterium | reverse complement strand
GGTATCAATTATAACTACGTCTGCATTTCTGTTTTTTGCCGCTGCAATCGTATCAAATGCTACAGACGCCGGATCTGCCCCGTGGCCCTGCTTGATGATTGGCACGCCAGCTCTTTGCGCCCATATATCGAGTTGTTCGGTAGCAGCCGCCCGAAACGTATCGGCCGCCCCCAATATCACGTTTTTTCCTGCAGATTTATATCGCGCGGCAATTTTTCCGATCGAGGTCGTTTTACCAACACCGTTAACTCCCACAATCATGATTACGTAGGGTTGAGAAGATAACTCAGCAGAAAAATCGACCGGACGCCCGGAATCATTTTTCAGAAGAAGAGACGCAATTTCGTCCCGGATAATTGAGCTCAACTCGGCACTGTTTACAAACCGGTCTCTTTTTACTCGTTTTTCAATCTGAGCGATGATCTCGACGGTCGTTTTGACACCTACGTCGCTCGTTACGAGTATCTCCTCGAGCTCGTCAAGAATCTCTTCACCGACTTGATCTTTCCCGCGTACGAGAAGATTCAGTTTCCCGAAGAGCGAATTACGGGTTTTGGCAAGGCCGGACTCTAACGCATCAGAATTCCCGCCTTCCAGGCCGTTCTTTTTACGGGATGAAAAAAATGACATTCGAAAAAATCAGTTGGAATCGGACGCCGGGATTACCGTAGCGTACATTTTGAAAAACCGGCCCAAGTATCGCAGATAGGAAAACACTAATAATCCTGTCGTAAACCACAGGGAAAATTCCATGACAGGAGGATCGGCGTGTAATAGGGCCGCCAGGACGGTCAATGCAATCGCTGACACAGCCAGTTTACCCGACAGAATACTCATCCCGATGATACCCGTTCGCCGGCGGATAATGACGCCCCCGAGAATGATGAGCAGATCGCGTCCGAGAACCGTCACAAAAAACCACAGAGGGAGTTTGTCGACATACGTAAGAGCGGAAATCACCAATAGTCCGCCCATTTTATCTGCGAATGGATCCAGTAATTTCCCCCAATTCGAAACGGATTGAGACCATCGCGCGACGCGCCCGTCCAGGTAGTCCGTCGTAAGAGCTAGGATCAGCAGGCTCAGAATCCAGAGCAGCGGTCCGTCAACGACAATCAAATAGGTGACAGGAATCACGAGAACCACCCGCAACATGCTCAGCACGTTGGCGCCCGTCCAGAACTGCCCTAGCTCACTGTCGGTTGGCTCCGGTGGCATCTCGTCTGGAATCGAATCATCCGGAATCGAATCGTCTGGAATCGAATCTTCAGATATTTTAATATTTATTTCAGTCATCAGACATTAATTATGCCGGCAAGATACGCATATAAGAAGTGCTTCTGTGACCCTCATCGCTCCACATATGCACTTTCGCGGTTATTTCGATACAGCTCTGAACCAACGCCGGAATTATCCAGTATTCGTATCTTCCAGTCACGATTTATGTCGATTACATCCCCTGCACTGTATGCCTGACTTGGTTTTCGCACTTGTCGCCAATCCGTATCGGAATTCCCGGGCGCTGAGGCAAATTCGACTTTTGGTCGATATGGGGTTAAACGTACATGTTCTGGCAACTGAAGATGCAAATGACGGCATTGATCTCGGACCGTCGGTCGTGGTCGAACGGGTTCCTGTCCGGGCGGGTCAGGGGTCAACCCGATTTCTGGAAATCAGCAGGCGTTTTCTAAAAGCGGCAAAAGGCATAGACGCTAAGCACTTTCACGCGAGCGACCTGTACGTTCTGGGGGCGATGGCCAAGGCTGCAGACCGGGCTCCGTCTGGAAACGCGACGTATTCATACGACGCCCGTGAATGTTATCCGCATGTAGCAGCAACAGTCGGTCGTCCCTGGGTGAGCCGGTACTGGCAGTGGATGGAACGGAGGTTTGTTCTCAATGCCGCCTTTGTGTTTACAGTAAGCGAAAGCATTGCGACACATATGACAAAGATCTATGGGATCGAAAGGCCCCATGTCGTAATGAACGTACCGGAATCTTTGTCATTTGAACCGTCCGACTTCCTGCGACGGGAGATCGGACTCAGTGACAGGCCGAAAACACCGATTATTTTGCACCTCGGTCAGATGCGTCGGGACAGAGGCTGCGAAATCCTTGTTCAGAGCATGGTGCACGTCGACCGCGCCCATCTGGTATTTTTAGGATCCGGGCCATTGTTGCCAACACTTTCAGATCTGGCCAGTGAAAGCGGCCTGGCCGACCGAGTACATTTTATCGAACCTGTTTCTCCTGATCGAGTGCTTTCCGTGACCTGCGGTGCGGCAATCGGAGTCACTTTGTTGCAGGGCACGTGCTTGAACCATGAATTTGCACTGCCAAACAAACTGTTTGAGTACATATCAGCCGGTGTGCCAGTTGCAGCGTCCGGACTGGTAGAGTTGAAGCGAATTATTTCTGCGACTGGTGTCGGTTGCTCCGTCATGGAATATGATCCCTTGTCGGTAGGAAAGACGCTCCAGAATATGCTCACAGATCCTGTTTCGATGAAAAGATGGAGCGCAGCCGCCTTGAAAGCGACGGAAACTTTTAACTGGGATGTTGCATCTCAGCCCTTCCGCGAAGCTTTTCGAGCCCTGTCGATTCCAAATGAAATTCCGCACGACCATATTGCTGGTAGCAGCACTTTTCACGCTGATAACGACATCGGCCGTCATCGCTCAGGACAAGCTTGAGCCACAAGTAGATCAAATTACGTGGCCTTCATTTTCTGATGCCTTGCAACGTGCTACTGGGAATGAAAAAATCATTCTGATAGATGTGTATGCAGATACCTGCCCATGGTGCAGAAAATTACAATCCGAAATCTACACACAGGCAGAGCTTCAATCGTACGTCTACGATACATTTGAGCTGGGCCGGATTGATATCGGTATTAGTAACGACACGTTGACATACAAAGGATTTACCCTGTCGTCGGCAGAGCTGGGAGCCGGTTTCGGAGCGACCGGCACTCCGACTACGATATTTCTTGAGCCGAATGGAACGTACATCACCCGCCTTCCGGGATTTCATCAATATGATGAGTTTTTTCAGGTCCTGAAATTCGTAGGATCAGAATCATTTCGGGACATGTCTTTTGCCGATTATCTGGAAGAAAACGGCATTTCGCTGGACGCGCCTACTACGCGATCAACCAACGAATAATCCTGGCCGAGCGTGTTCGAAAAACAACGTTCTTGCCGGCGATGCTGCCACCTCATCAAGATTTAAATCTTGATACAAAATGTGTTCGATTCCTTCCGGTGCTTTTGCGAGAACCTGGCCTCGGGGATTGGTGACAAAGGATCCGCCGGCGAAAGTTAAAACCTCTTCTGCGCCGACCCTGTTTGCGAGCGCGGCAAAATATCCGTTTTGAAACGCTGACGCCTGGACTTCCGCCTCAAACACACCTTCCGGCCACTCACCTGCTGTACCCGCTTGCGGGATAAGAACTATGTCCGCCTTCTTCTTACCTAGTGAATGCATGTATTCAGGAAAATGCCGGTCATAACAAATCGCTATTCCGATTCGCCCGACCGCTGTGTCGTATACGGGCGCACCCGTATCCCCCGGGTCATAATAATCCTGTTCGAAAAATCCGTCATATTGAGTAATATGGATCATGCGCGTTACCCCCAGAATTGAACCGTCAGCGTCGATTATTGGTGAACTATCGAACGCAGCATCTCCGTCACGCTCATACAAATTCAGAACAATCACAACGTTTTTTTGCTTTGCCAGTTTGCAAAAAACGTCTGTTGTGGGTCCTGGAATGGTCTCGGTGAATTCAAATCTAGATCCACTCAATCGGTTCTGTGGATAGAAGGGGGTGAAGGCTAATTCCGGAAATACTATCAGGTTTGCACCATTTTCGCAGGCCAATCGAGCCGCCTCAAGACCACGCTGTAAATTCAGCTTAATGTCCTGTGAAGCAAACTGTTGTATGAGCGCTATTTTCAATTCGGTATTTATTTTTTTAATCCAAAAACAATCCGATCCAGACCTGCGAGATCCACATGCGTTCTAACTTGTGAGATTCCGACTGTCGTAAAAATCTCCATGACTTCTGGTCCAGAGCGTTCTTCAATTTCTACAATGACGGCGCCTCCGGCTCGAAGGCGTTCTGACGCCAGTTCAGCCAGGGCGCGATAGGGTTTAAGATGGTCCGAGCCGGGCGTAAGCGCCAGTAAGGGATCGAATTCGCGAACCTCAGTCTGAAGTGATACAACATCCGAATCCAGGATATACGGCGGATTTGAAACGATCAGGTCAACCTGGCCGGAATCCCCGGGGATGGTTTCAGCACTGTACATATCGCCCAGCTGCCATCCTACTTCAATACGATGCAGCTCTGCGTTCCGCTGTGCCAACTCCAGGGCAGGTTTACTGATGTCAATCCCGATAATTGTATTTCCAGGAGCTTCAATTTCCAGCGCAACAGCGATACATCCGGATCCCGTCCCTATATCCAGAATCAAGTTGTCGCTTTTGCTACGGAGAAAGTCGAGTGCCAGCGTAACCAGTCCCTCTGTTTCAGGTCGCGGAATGAGGGCATCGCGAGACACGAGAATACGATGTCCGTAAAACTCTGTAAATCCGAGGATGTGCTGAACAGGTTCTCCCCTGGATCTGCGCACGATAAGGGATTGAAACCGTTTTACTTCGGTGTGCGAGAATTCTTTCTCCGGGGTCGTTAATAAATCAAGCCTCGACCGGCCCGAAACCTCCTCAATCAACCAGTCTATTTCCAGAACGGAAAAGTGTTGATCTGCTTTATTCAGAAACGCCTCTGCCCACGATCTTAAATATCGCTGACTGAATTCCGAGGGTTCCGTCGACAATGTTTTTTACCAGAGCTTTACGCTGAAACCTTCAAACCCACCAAACGCCATAGACCAGTTGACTTCGACCTCTTCCACGTCGGACTCAGCCGGACCCACTGATACGGATTTCAGAAAAGCATTTAAAACGGCTTCTGAAGCCTCGGCAACAACCGTTACCGTACCGTCGGCATCGTTCCGAACAAATCCGGCAAGAGGCATTCCAACCGCGATTTTTCTGATGAAGTACCGGAATCCGACGCCCTGAACCTGACCAGAAATCTGGATCGTCATCCTCTTCAATTCAATTTTTTCGTCTACTTCTTCGATCGACTCAGACATGGACTACGTTTAAAAATATTTAATTGAGAATTCCCTGAGCACTCGCCCAGGCCCTGAATTCAGATACCAGTTGCTCAAAGGAATCTAAGACAAATAAGACAGGTTGCAAGTGCCAAACGTCATAGTGTTGAGAAGTAACTCTCTCCATCGAGAATTCAATGATATCTGCGCCGCCGCCCATGGCATGCCCGACTTCGTCTTTTGAAGACAAAATGCCGGCACCAAAAACCCCAATGCCCCCGTCTCTGCGTATAAGACCAAATTCGACCGTAAACCAATGAACGGTTTCAAGCATTTTGCGTTGAGATCCTTTTGCGTTCAATGACACCTGCCCGAACATCTGGTAAAAGTCTGCAAAGCTCGGTTCTGTGAGTAACGGCATGTGACCAAACATATCGTGAAAACAGTCAGGGGCCGGCGTGTAATCAAGCTCGTCAACTCCTCTGATGTAATCGGTCGACGGAAAAAGTCGCTTGGACACCAATCCGAGAAAATCTGCCTCGTGCAACAGCCCTGGAATTCGAGCGATTTTCCAGCCCGAAGCGGCCTCCATTTTCTGGCTCAAATCGCTAAGCGCCGGCAATCTGGATTCAGTCATTTTCAGAGTATCAACACCGGTGTAGAATACTTGCGAGGCATGGGATTTCAATAGATCCATCTGTCTCTTAAACAGGAACGACCAATTTGAACGGTCCTGGTCAGAGTACACCGGAGATACAATAACATCGCCAACAGGAGGAGGCCCAACGAGACTTTTAGGTATACAACGCGGGTCTACACCTTGCTCGGCGGCTCGCTCGTAGGCGGACAGCGATGCGTCATCGGCGTAACTGTCTCTTTGGAAATCGTTTGGCATGGCAGATATAATTCGGTCTCCGGTACCAAGAATCTGATACTTGTGGCACGGGTACGCAATGACTATGACCCGGTTTCGACATCATCAAAGCTTCAACTGCGCGGTTTCAACCGCCCAGTTTGTTAGCTCAACAGACCGGCTATCAGAAATCCTGCGATAGTCACTCCCCCCATCGCCAGTGCATAGGGTAACTGCGTGTTGATGTGATCCACGTGGTCGCTTGCGGCGGACATCGAGGCAATGAGCGACGTATCGGATAGTGGCGAGGCATGATCACCGAAAACGCCTCCGGAAAGAACAGCGCCAAGCATCAGCGCCGGCGAAATATCCAATCCATCCGCAAGAGGTAGCGCGATCGGTATAAGAATCGCGAATCCCGTCCATGAGGAGCCAAGTGTGAATGAAATAAAACTTCCAACCACGAATACCAGTGATGGAATCCACCATGTGGGCCAATCGGTTCCAACAACGCTCAGGATATACGGCCCCATCTCGAGGGCGCGTGATACTTGTCCCAGCGCAAACGCAAATACCACCAGAATGACCATGCCAACCAGTCCTGAAGACCCTTTTAAAACAAGCCCCATAGATTCGACAGGCGTCATGAGCGCTTTTCCGTCATTCCCCGATCCGGGCAGGGCGTACATGAACATGGCCACTCCGACCGCAGCGAATACCGCCCACAAGACCGATGTAGAGCCACTTCCTTGCATTATTTCCCCGTCGCCCGTGATATATAATCCGACAAATATCGTCGCCACCATCACGCCGATCGGGAGGAGTAAATCGATGGCCCGATGCCGGGATCGATCAGAGGGCGATAACGCGGCAATCTCTTCTGAGATAAGGGGAGTTGCTCCGGGACGAAGCACGGCGCCCGTTTCTTCAGCGCGAATTTCGGCCGTTGCCATGCTGCCAAACCGGAACCCCGTGATCGCCATGGCAAGTGAAAATAATATCACCGCGATTGCATAGAAATTGAATATCAAGGCGGTCGCCAATAACCCGACCGATCCTTCTGTTATGCCTTGTGCGGCAAGCAACCCAAGAACGTATGCGCCCCATCCATTCAGCGGAATCATCATACACACCGGCGCACTCGTAACATCGCAATAGAAGGCCAGTTTCTCACGCGGGATTTTAAGACGATCAAAAAGAGGCCGGTTGATGGCTCCAACAATCAAACAGGTAATACTGGACTCAACGAATATGACCATTCCGATGCCCCAGGCAAGCAACTCACTACTTCTTCGAGTCTCTCCCCAGCCCCGTTTTTGAGCCCAGTTTATAAAACCACTGACACCCCCCGAACCCTGCACGAGCGCAATTAATCCTCCCACGAGCAGACTGAAAATAATGATTCTGGTATTGCCTGGGTCCTCAAAGACTGTTACCAGCTGATCAAGCAATTCTCGTATGCCCAGAAGTGGATTGCCTCCAACAAGAATGGTAGCGCCGAGCCAGAGGCCGGTCAGCAGAGACAGGTAAACCTCCTTCGTCCAGAGTGCAAGAACAATGGCAATGATGGGCGGAGCGAGTACTATCCAGTCCATTTTTTGTGAAGCGCGAAGTGAAAATGTGTGACGTAATCAGGCAACGAATAAACTACACGATGGGCGCCTCGGAATGAATCGCTTTTTTTCCCATTGTTGCACCCCTGAGTCATAGTTTCCGTAGGCGGATACTGTTTTGCCGTCCACTTCCTGTCAATTGACCTGGCCCCTTCCTCCGAAATTATCATGTCAGAATCGGATAACGTTCGACAGGCTTATGACAAAGCCAATCAGTTTACCCAACGCGTTCTGACCGATCTTCGTGAGAGCGAACTTCCTCAGACCATAGGACGTGACCTGAAGGACACGTATGCATTTTTCCTGGACGAGGAGACCCGGCAGAATCTGGCAACGAAAGGACACGTTACGCGCAGCGCATATTCGTTCCTGTACCTGCTAAAAAGCCTGTTTCTGAAGCTCGCGCCCACGCGGCGATTGTTGCTGCTTCTGGGAGTGGTCGTTT
>SMXK01000113.1 GCA_004356265.1 Bacteroidota bacterium | reverse complement strand
TCACAACCGCCAATAGACTCCCAGTTTGCGATCGACCCGCCTGCTCTGCCAGACGTGGGTAGGCTGGGCACGGCGATGGTTGAATTGTCCTGCTGCCCTGCGTATAACCGATACGGAAACGAGTCGTCGATATTCAGCTGATATAACTCGGCGGTGGGTTGATTTTTTTGGGTCGACCACGTTTCACCGCCGTCTCGGGTCACATTTGCTCCCCCGTCGTTGCCCTGCACATATACATCCGGATCGTTCGGATCGATCCACATATCGTGATTGTCGCCGTGCGGTGTAGATCTCCGTTCAAACGTTTTCCCGCCATCGTAACTCCTGTAAAACCGCTCGTTATTTACGTACACGAGATCAGCATCGTTCGGATCAACATCAACATTTGTGTAATAAAACGGCCGATTCATGAGCCCTTTCTGATTCGTAACCATGTGCCACGTTTCGCCGCGATCATTCGAGCGGTATAACCCTTCTTCCTCCGGCGCGGTCTCGACGAGGGCATAGATTCTGCTCGGGTCCGCAGGTGAAACGGCAAGGTCGATCTTACCGGTGAGTCCGGTTGGCAGGCCTTCTTTCAACAAACGCCATGTCTCTCCTCCATCTGACGATTTGTAAATGCCGTTTTCAGTCTCAGATCCACTTATGATCGTCCAGGGTTTCCGTTCTGCAAACCAGAATGCTGCGTACACCTCGTCGGGATTGGCCGGATTCAGCTCCAGATCAACAGCGCCAGTGTTTTCAGACACAAATAAAACATGGTCCCAGGTTTTGCCACCGTTTGTGGATCGGTAAACCCCGCGATCCTGCGACGGTCCAAACGGATTTCCGAGAGCCGCTACCCAGACTACTTCCGGGTTGGTGGGATGCACCACGACAGCCCCAATCTGGCCGGTATTTTCAAGACCTAGAAAACTCCATGTTTTACCCGCATCCTCGGATTTGTACATCCCTTTTCCGATGATCACGTTGCTCCTGATTCCGTCCGATCCTGTTCCGACGTAAACGACATCAGAATTCGAGTCCGCTACGTCAATTGAACCAATTGAGCCAGTTCTGAATGTATTGTCAGAGATCGGAAGCCAGGTCGCTCCATAATTCGTTGTTTTCCATACCCCGCCTCCAGTTGAGCCGAAGTAGTAGGTCCCGGGCTGGTCTGCGTGACCCGAGACTGTCGTGACACGACCGCCTCGCGAGGGGCCCACCATGCGGTACTTCAGATCCGAAAAAAGTGCAGAATCAAATTTTTCCTGAACCTGCACCTCGTCCACTGAGACTTTTTGTTGTGCCGCCGCGGGTGCTGCCAGGATGCCTGTCAATATTGCCATAACCGACCAGACCAACGAGACGGGTGTCTGTGTTACGAACGGTATCAGATCGACTGTCGTTTTAGGGGACAAGGTGAAAGTGGGCATGATGCTGGGTTCGATATTCCCGAAGAGTGTATATAGGATGCCAGCATATTAGGCTCTGAGGTATCCAGTTTCCAGTTCTCAATGGAATCATCATTAAAAGCAATTAATTCTTACCCTATCGAGGCTGACCCGTCGGATCCCGAACACCTGACATCTTATCGACTGAAGATCGTAGATTGTATGGCTATTCGGTTCTGGACATTCCGGATCCGGACCCGCTCCCCATCGATGATAGACACCCCATGAAACGCCTACAGATCAGTTCTCTTGTCACACTCGTCTGGCTGCTTGCTGCGTGCTCTGGCGATTCCACAAATACTCGCGAGTCTTCCGGTGATACCGAATTTGAATTTGTAGCTCCGAATGACTCGCTGGAAGCCACTTCATTTCTTCGTACTCCGTTGTACAGCAATTATATCAAAGGAGATAGAGGGGATAAGATGCGCATTCAACTTGCGGAGGCTGAAGCGAATTGGCAAGCAAAGCCTGACGAAGTGGACAGTTATGTATGGTACGGTCGAAGGTTAGCTTACCTGGGGCGATACCGGGATGCCATTAATGTGTACAGCCGCGGGCTCGACAAATTTCCCGGCGAAGCCCATCTTCTCAGACACCGGGCACACCGTTATATAACGATCCGGAAACTGGATGCTGCCATCGCAGATTTCGAAGCGGCTGCTGAATCTGTGTCCGGTCTCCCGGACGAAATTGAACCGGACGGCCAACCCAATGCGGCCGGTATTCCAACGAGCACGCTGCAGACGAACATATGGTACCACGTTGGACTGGCTCATTATCTGAAGGGTGATTTCGACCATGCCGTCGAATCATTCCAGCGGTGTTTCGATCTTGCTGCTAACGATGATATGCGAGTAGCTGCAGCCGACTGGTTGTATATGTCGATGCGCCGAGCTGGTTGGCACGATGAGGCCGACAGGGCCATCGAATTCGTGACGACTGATATCGAGGTTATCGAGAACGATGCGTATCTCCAAAGATTGTTGATGTACCGAGGTTTGTCAGATGATGCCGGGCTTGGATCCGCCCGCGCGAATGACGCAGACGGCCTGGCCCTGGCTACACTCGGTTACGGTGTTGCGAACTGGTTACTGATGGAAGGGGAGCAGGACAAAGCGTACGATATTTTCGAAAGTGTATTGGATACAGGTACTTGGGCCGCTTTCGGTTATATTGCAAGCGAAGCAGATATTGCGCGGATCACCGAATAATCACCAGTTGACCCGTCAGTGGACTGGAATGAAGATCCCCGGAACCGTATTTAGCCAGTCGGTACAAATACACACCGGGTACTTCCGGCAATTCGGAATCAGAAGTATCTCTGCTATCCCAGCGAATCTCGTGAGTGCCTGCTGACAGAAGCAATTTTTCTTATGACCTCATTTCGGGAAATCAAGAAACAGTACACACTGGTTTAAGCGCTCTGATCGGAATAGTATTTCAGGACAATCTGTTCATGAGCTCGAGAGATCTTCTTTCTTTCGAAATACGGCAATTCGCCATATCAAAGTATGATATTCGTTCTCGAGTATGAATCCGGAGGACGTAATCAGCGTTTCGACTTCTTTATTGGAATGAACGAAGGCCCGGAATGCATTACCACAAATCTTCCGTTTCATATTGTCAAGAAAAAATGCAGTTCTGGCCAGTAAGTGATCGCGGGGGTAGGATATTCCATAGAGTAACCGGGATTTTTCGACCGATCGCGTTACCAACTCCCGAAACTCTGGATAACAACATAGAACCCGATCCAACAAGACAATATCAACGTCATCCAGGTTGGGATAGATGTCGGTGAAGTCGCCGGACACAAACTTGACCCTGGCAGAGTTACCTCGACGCTCGCATTCACCGCGAGCAGTCTTGATGTACGAGTCCGAAGCATCAACGTGCGCCACGAACGAAACCGGACCTTTCAGCAATTCATGCTGAAGAACACCCACCCCGGCACCGATATCCAGGAGGTGTGCGTCTTCGACTTTGGCCTCATACACCGCCTGAATCAGGAATCGGGTTGTGGCATCCGGACCCTTTTTGTGGTAACTGCCCAAGTCACGCTCCGCGTGAGCATCTCCGAAATGAGAATCTATTGCGTTGCAACAACCCACAATTGTTTTGGTGCTCGAACCAGTTGATTAGTCCGTCTATAAACGAGCAATATGTTCAGCCGCGCATTTTCCCGAAAGACCCGTTCCAGCACCACCCGGATGAACACCCGCTCCACAAAGGTGCAGCCGTTCTATCGGTGTATCGTATCTGAACCATCCAGGAATCGGTCTCATGTACAATAATTGATCGAGAGCCAGGTCCACATGATAGATACAACCATTCGTGAGTCCGAATCGTTTTTGCAAATCCGCAGGCGTTTCGACCTGACGGTGTACGACGCTGGCCCGAAGTCCGGGTGCATGTTGATCCAGAATGCCCACAATCCGATCACCAAGCGCTTCTTTTTCATCATCCCAGTTCCCTTCACGGAGCTGCGAAGGCATGGTCGCCGCCCAGATAATCATGACATGTTTTCCCGTTGGAGCGAGAGTCGGATCCATAATGCTCGGGATCGACGCCATCAATAACGGTGCGTCAGGTATTTGTCCATACTTGGCAGCGTCGAATGCTTTTTCGATATACTGCAGGCTGTCTCCGATCTGAATTCGACCGGAAATGGATTCACTCCCCTCCGGCGCACATGTAAATTGAGGGGCCCGATCGAGTGCCAGGCGCACGATCGCCACGCTGCCGTGCGACCGAATTTGCCGGACACGTTCCATGAAATCCGGATCCAGCCAGTCTTGTCCGGTAAGAGATTCAAAAGTCGTGCGTGGATCCAATGCAGAAATTATTCTGTCAGCCTGAATGTGTTCACCACTCTCAAGCGTGAGACCCGTACATAAACCTGCCTCAACAATAATTTTTGTAACCCGGGCGTCAGTTCTGATAGAAGCACCGGCTGAACGGGCCGCGGCGGCAACTGCGTCGGAAAGCGCCCCGGGGCCACCCTCGGCAAAAATCGTAGTCCTGTTCAGTCCTTTCGCCCAGTGCGGGTTGTGATGCAGAAGGCCGTATGCTGACCCTGCGCTGCGCGGTGCAAGCCAGGATCCTTTTAAAGCGGTCGCGGCAATCATCGCCTTCAGATATTCTGACTCAAAGCGTTCGTCCAGTACGTCTTGAACGGTCATCGGTAGAAACCGAAGTGCTTCAGGCATCTCTCTCTGTCCCAACTTTCTAAGGGCCCAGCCGACTTTCATCAGGTCAAACGCGCCTGAGAGGCCATCTGTCTTGGGATTTTTTAACGGTCTTGTTAAAACGGGATCAAGGGCCTTCCCGATCCGGGCCAAAAAGGCATCAAGTTCTAGAAATGCTTTTTCATCGATCTGAGAAAAACTCGCAATTTGATCAGATAGTGACGATGCGGAATCGAGGTAAAGCCCCCGCCCGGATGAAGATGCCAGGATAAGACCACCCCCGCGTATCATTCGGAGTCCGTTTTGTCTGAGATTCAGATCCTCGATGATGGACGGGTGCACAAGATCGATAGAGTCCAGAGCCGCGGGCCCCCGGAATCCAGGTCCGATTTCGACCGTGCTCATAGTGCCGCCAACGGAGTCGCTCTGTTCAAATATTGTAACGGAGCGGCCGGTTTTCGCCAGATAGGCTCCGGTTACCAGACCATTCAGGCCTCCGCCAATTATGGCGATATCAACTTTGGTGCTCATTTCGCACCTCCTAATATTTCTTTGGCGGCAAGTTGGCCAGGCGCTCCCATTACCCCACCCCCGGGATGCGAACCTGATCCACACGTAAATAATCCTCGTACAGGCGTGGAATATCCAGAACTACCGGGCGTAGGTCGAAGGAAAAAAAGTTGGTCCAGAGTCAACTCACCGTGAAAAATATTTCCCCCCGTGAGTCCAAACGTTTGCTCCATATCCCATGGTGTCACGACCTGGCGGTGCAAAATGATTTCTTTTAAATTCGGGATGTATTCGGCGAGGGTATCGATGACCGTATCACCGAAAGCCTCTGAGTTGGCGGGCCAACCGCCCGCTGCAGACAGATCGTACGGAGCATATTGCACGAAAATCGACATAACGTGTTTACCCGGTGGCGCCATTGACGGATCTATCATCGACGGAAGAATGATGTCCATGTAGGGCCGCCTCGAAAACTGTCCATACTTAGCATCGTCATACGCTCGTTCAACATAGTCGATACTTGGACTAATCGACATCCCGCCCGACAGGTACGGGTCTGTCGACTCACCCCTCTTTCTGATGCCGTCCAAACACGCAAATTCCGGAAGTGCGTCGAGCGACAGATTCACTTTGCCGGACGATCCCCTGAACTTGAATCGCCCGATCTGACTCACAAATTCCGGGTCGAGGTGCACCGGGTCGATCATTTTCAGAAACGTTCGATTCGGATCGACGCTGGAAACAGTAGTTTTGGCATAGATCTCCTCGCCGCCTTCCAACACTACGCCCAGAGCTGTTCCATTTTTGATAAGTATTTGGTCAATAGGTGCTTCTGTTCGAATTTCTGCACCGAATGAACGGGCCGAACTCGCAATCGCTTCTGCCACGCTACCCATCCCGCCGCGTGGAAATCCCCACGCCCGAAATTGACCGTCGATTTCGCCCATGTAATGATGTAACATCACGTAGGCAGAACCGGGTGAGCGAGGGCCCATAAACGTGCCGATTACTCCGCTTGCCGACAACGTTCCCTGAAGCACGGGTGTCTCGAAGTACTGTTCTACAAAGTCCGCTGAGCTCATGGTCATGAGTTTCGCGAGATCAAACAAATACTCTTCCTTTTTCCCGAATTCGGAAGCTATCGAACGCAGTAATTTCAGATTTGCGGGCGACAGCGAGGTGGGACTCGGGGCGGCGGTGGATAACATCGGTCGAACGGTCATTGCCAGATGGTACATCAGCTGGCCGAACCGGTCGTACGCCTCTGCATCCTTCGATGAGTGCCTCATCAGTTCGCGCCGTGTATCCCCTGAGTCGTGCCAGCGCATCAAATAGTCACCGTTCAACATTGGGGACAGGGTTCCGTCGAGTGGTAAAAGCTCAAAGCCGTGCGATGGAAGGTTCAGATCAGAAATGATTTGCGGTCTGAACAGGCTCACTACATAGGAGCACACCGTGTACTTGAATCCCGGATATATTTCCTCTGTTACCGTAGCTCCACCAACGAGATGCCGTCGTTCGAGAACGAGTACCGACTTACCCGCCTTCGCCAGATAAGCTGCGCAAATCAAGCCATTGTGCCCGGCACCGATAATTATTGCGTCGTATTTCTTCATCTCGAAATAATGGTGCAGGAAAGAGGAGTCAAGTGTATAATTCTTAGCACTTGATGGTGTGTGTTTGAATTCATATTATGATATCATTCCCACGATACGGATTTTCATTTTACTCTGCAACCGATGTCATCAGAAACACCTTTACATCCGAGAACCGAAATTCTGTGCAAGAGTCGCGCCTGGCGACAATGGTCGGGATTTTCCGTCGCCAGCAGCTACAGCGATTTTGCTCAACCCGAATATGCTGCGATCAGACATGCCGCCGCGCTGATCGATGTCTCGCCCCTGTTCAAGTATCGCGTCTCCGGCCCGGACGCCGAATTGCTGACAAACCGCGTATTTACACAGGACACAGCCAAAATGAAAACTGGTCAGATTGTCTACACACCATGGTGTGATCCTGACGGCAGTGTGCGCCAGGAAGGGACTGTTTTCAGGCTGAGCGATA
>SMXK01000112.1 GCA_004356265.1 Bacteroidota bacterium | reverse complement strand
TTTTCGCTGGTCTTCAGACTTGGCAAGAGCCGCTTTCAAAGAATCCAGATCTATTACGGTTTCTGCTTTTTCAGTATTCGCATTCTCAATTCCGGGTGCTTCGCTCGACTCACTGGTCCCGACTGGACCATTTGCCCGGTCTGGACCGCCCACACCGCCTGCACCGCCTGGTTCACCCTGCTCGCCGGCCTCAATTGCCTCTTTTTCCTGCTCTACATCTTCGTTTAATTCAGATGTTTTCATGCTGTGTACTTTATTGAACGATTCTAATAATTCCGCATGGCACAAAAAATGAATCAGGACGGGTACTCAAAGAATAGTCCGACTTACGCCCTGACCGAAGTCCCGATGCCTGGCCGATTTTTCTCACCCGGCCAACTCATCAGCAGGGCCATTCCTTCAACCAGCGCAATAACGCGCGCATAATCCATGCGAGTGGGCCCGATAACGCCGATCGTGCCCTGCATGTTGCTTCTCTGATACTGGGACGTGACTATTGACAGATTCCTAATATTTCCTGAAATAGAACCGTCCGGGTCCATCTCTCGGCCAATCAGTACGCGGGCCGTCGCCGGCGCATGGGTTATCTCAGGATTCCTGCCCCGGAAGAGCTCGACAATACCGGAAGAATCATCAATGAGCGAAACAATTGATCTCATTTCGTCCGCGTGGTTGAATTCCGGCTGCGCAAGCATATTGGCGGTGCCTTCAACTCGAATCTTGTGTCTGTCGGCATCGTCACTGAATAACGTATCCGCATCGTTCAGAATCAGCTGAACCAAACCGGTACGCTCATCTTTGAGATCCATAACACGATCGCAACACGTCCGCCTTATTTCTTCGAGGCTCAGACCAGACAGCCGCTCGTTCAGCAATTCGATGAGGCGATCCAGGTGATGCCGTTTCAACTCGACGACTATGTTCAGCACGATCGTCCGAATAACGCCGCCCTGGACGCTAATCACAAACATCACCCGATCCGAGGAAACGGGTACAATTTCGAGCCGCTCAAGAATTCCAGACCGGAGTTGCGGACCAAGTGCCACCCCGAGCAACCCGGCCAGGCGCGCGAGAACACGGGAACTTTCTTCAACGAGAGCATCCGTGTCTTCTTGCACAGCAACAAGATGCTCTCTCATAAGACGACGTTCATCGGGCTGAAGTGTAGCCTTTTCCATCAAAGAGTCGACGTATGCACGATATCCCTGGTCAGTTGGAACGCGCCCCGAAGACGTGTGCGGATGTTTTAAATATCCTTTGTTTTCGAGCGCGTTAAGCGTATTTCGAATCGAGGCCGAACTGAGTCCCAGGTTGTATCGGAGCGCTAAAAATCGAGAAGCGATTGGCCCCGCCGTTTCTATAAAACTCTGCACAACGAGTCGGAGAATCCCTGATTCTCGGGCGTTCATTTTCGCGGGAAAACGAATTTTCGCAGGAAAACCAACAGTGGCTGTATGGTGGCGTGTTCTTGACATCGAATCTCCAACCCCGCGATCTGTGGTGAGTTTCCTTTTAGAAAAACGCCGTCCCGGTGAAATCACCGAGACGACATATCACGAAACGCCGATAGCCAGGGTCCAATTTTCGGCGCCACGCACACGCTCAGAAAGACAATTTCGTGCCAGTATCGAAAACGAGCCGTTTGTCTTGACCAGACTGGCTCCGAACCTCTTTGCCGTCCAACTTTATGGACAAAGCGGGCTTTAAATGACCATTATCGAGCCGTTCCCCATACCATGATGCCTCCAATGTGTGCGGTCCACGCAACCGCCAGGATCGAAGCGATACCTAACGCGCCAATCAAAATCCGTAGTGACGGATGTGACCCTTTATGAATCATTCCGCGGCGCTTCATAAGAAGCGCCGTTAACATCGCAAAAAGCGTCAGTGTGGACAGAACCAGTGTCACCAATGCTGCCTGTTCATGGGTTTCGACCAGCAGATCCACGATGGGGACGCCCTGACCCCGCTCCTCCATCTCTTCCCCAGTCAAGTACGCAAATGTCGTCGTTAAGACGGCCAGACATTGAATAGAAACTGCCGCTAAAAGTGCACCGGTAGAGTTTTTGAATGCCCAGACTAAGCCAAATGCGGCTGCCAGAACCATGAGTGCAATGGGAAAATGGACGAGTATTGGATGCAGAACGGGAATTTCGTACTGGAATACCTGATCCATAACACCTCAATTATTATTCTGGTACCGAACTTATAAGGATTGAAATTCGTCTACAAGACATATCGACAGTCGTTCCGGTATCGACCGAATGCACTCCTCGCTTCACCAATCGAAAGATAAATCCATGCGATTCATTAAGGCCGTCGCTGCGAATCTCGTTGGCACCGGCATTGCGCTAGCCGCCCTGTTTCTGTTTACAATGATCATTTTCGGCGGAATCATCGCCCGCTCGACTCAGAAAGTGCAGTCTGTACGCAGCGAGTCCATATTAGTGGTTGACATTCCTGCGGTAATTCCGGAAGTGGTTTCTGGTGACCCGTTCGCGCAGGCCTTCGGACAGGAGTCTTCGTTCGGGCTCTTTGACCTCACACGTGCGATCGAACGCGCGGCCGGAGACAACCGAATAAAGGGATTGTGGATCAAGTCGGGCGCCCTCGCTACGCCATGGGCCTCTTTGCAGGCCGTCCGAAGATCCATAAGTATTTTTAAAGCGTCTGGCAAACCTGTGGTCGCTTCAAGCCCTTCTTTCTCGATGAATGAAGCCGGGTATTTTATTTCTTCTCTGGCCGATTCCGTATTCGCAGATCCCCATACAATGATGGAATTTAACGGTATCGCCATGACCGTTTCATTCTACGCTGATTTGTTTGATCGATTGGATATTCATGTAGATGCGGTACGGGCCGGTACCTTCAAGTCTGCCCTCGAGCCGTATACCCGGACAGACCTGTCCGACGAAAACAGAGAACAATTGCAGCGAATCACGGATGGAATTGCCAACACGTTTGTGAACGCGGTAGCCGAAGATAGGGGTCTCACGGTATCTGACATTGATGGATTAATGGAAAGCCACGCCTTGATGACCGCCTCTGACGCTCTGAATGCAGGACTCATCGACGGTATCCGATACGACGATGATATTCGCTCTTCCCTGCTGGAGACTACCGGGCAGGAGCTCGGCGAAACACTCAGAACAACGTCAATAAAAAGTTATGTCCGGGACACCCCGACGAATTCAAATCGCGGGGATAGCGATGTCGCGGTAATTTATGTAGTAGGCACGATGATGCCCGGCAAGTCAACCGATATACCGAATCCTTTCCTGGGCGGTCAGACGGTGGGATCTGATACTTTTATTCGGTCCATCCGTAAAGCTCGGCTGAATAAACGCACTAAAGCCATTGTAATTCGGATTGATTCGCCCGGGGGCGTGGTACCGGCGGCGGATGCGATGCTCGAGGAAATCAGAGTTGCGGCCCGAGAAATCCCGATTATTGTATCGATGGGAGGCGTGGCCGCTTCGGGGGGTTATTGGATCGCCACAGGCGCTGAAACGATTGTTGCCGAATCACTTACGATCACAGGATCAATCGGTGTTTTTTCTCTTCTGATCGATACCTCTGAATTCATGAGCAATAAAATCGGGATTACATTCGATGGTGTAAAATCGCACCCTTACGCCGATATGATGAGCGGAATGCGAAGATTATCGGCCGCGGAAACAGCGATGCTTCAGCGGACTACAGATCAAGTATATGAATCATTTTTAGACCTGGTCGCCGAATCACGTAATCTGTCGATTGAAGATGTAGATGCTGTGGCACAAGGCCGCGTATGGACGGGCGAAGACGCCCTCGCTGCCGGATTGATAGACGAATTCGGAGGGCTGGACGATGCCATCGACATCGCTGCAGTTGCGGCCGGACTCCCGGCGGACGAGTTTCGAATCCGATTTTATGCGGCGCCCAAGGGCTTTTTTGCCAGGTTTACTGATCCCATGGTTCGCGCGGCGGCTGGCTGGATTATATCGGCGGCGGGTTACAACCCGAATACAGAACTGGCTGCGAGCCTCGCCAATCTGAATGAAATGATGGGTTATCACGGGACCGTGGTTGCCAGGATGCCTTTCGACCTTCAAACCCACTGAGACGGCGATCGGGTTTGATCAGGCCTGTTTATAGGTCCGATTTATAAGTCCGATTTACAGGTCCTGGTCGACCAACGACCGACCGGTCATTTCTTCCGGAATTGGTATACCGAGAATCGACAGAATCGTTGGCGCCACATCTCCCAAAACGCCGTCTGCGACGGGTCCCGAAAAATCATCTCGAATAATCAGGTGTGGTACCAGTGCAGTGGTATGTGCGGTATGAACCGTGCCATCCTCGTTGTACATCTTGTCTGAATTGCCATGATCTGCGATTATCGAGATCGAATATCCATTCTCCAGCGCTTTTTCTACAACAACCCTGGTGGCTTTGTCCACCGCCTCGACAGCTTGGACCGCAGCCTCAAAAACTCCGGTATGACCAACCATGTCCGCATTGGCGAAATTCAGAACAACCAGCGCGTAGTCGGTCGACGAAATTTTGGCGGCAACAACATCGGCGAGTTCAGGAGCGCTCATTTCCGGCTGAAGATCATAGGTTGCGACCTTAGGCGAAGGAATCAGGATGCGGTCTTCCCCGATGAAGGGCGTTTCCCGCCCGCCACTGAAGAAATACGTAACGTGGGGGTACTTCTCCGTTTCCGCGGCGCGAAGCTGCAAGAGACCTGCCTCTTCGATAACATTCCCGATCGTATGAGTGAGGTCCGCCTTTGGAAACACTACCGGAAACTCATAACTGTTGTGGTACGATGAAAACGTTACGTAGTCCTCAACGGTGCCTTCAGACCGTTCAAATTGCTCAAAGACGTCCGCTGTCAATACGTCCGTGATCTGCCGAGCCCTGTCCGCCCGGAAGTTGAAGAACAAAACCGTATCACCCGGTCGAATACGGGAATTGCTGATTTCATCTTCCGATCCGATCGCGAATGGTTCCACAAATTCGTCGGTGACACCGGCTGCGTATGAAGCCTGTAAAGCAGCCTCAGCGTTCTCAGCCCGTGCCCCAATGCCCTCAACCAATAAACGATACGCCTTTTCTATCCGGCTCCACCGTTTGTCGCGATCCATAGCCCAGTATCGTCCAACGATTGACGCGATTCGGCCGGCCCCAGCGGCGGCAATTCGAGATTCGTACTCTTTGACATATTCTGCGCCACTCTCCGGATCTGTATCCCTCCCATCCGTAAACGCATGCAGGAAGACTCGTTCGCCACTCAAACCCTCGCGCGCGGCCATCTTTACGAGCTCAACGGCATGATCCAGATGCGAGTGCACGCCGCCATCTGAGAATAAACCCAGGAAATGCAGCCGACCGCCGGATCGTTGGACGCGAGACATCATTTCCCGCAGCACCGGATTGGCCAGAAATGATCCATTCTGAATTGCCAAATCAATCTTTGTCAGATCCTGATACACAATCCGCCCGGCCCCGAGGTTCATATGCCCCACCTCCGAGTTGCCCATCTGCCCGGGAGGAAGACCCACATCCAAGCCTGACGCTGATAACCGACCCATCGGATACTTGGCGAACAAATAATCCAGATACGGCTTCTTCGCGCTGTGAATCGCCGAAACTGCGGGGTCTTCAGCAATTCCGTATCCATCCAGGATTATAAGAATGTGTTTTTTCAAAACCCTAGATCCGGTAGTCTTTTATTCTTCTGGAAGTCTTGCCGGTACGCGTATCAAAAACGTTCATTGAACCGCACTTAGGACAAGATAGTTGCTCGAGCCCTGCCCGATCCGAAATGTGATCCGGTTCGGCGAAGTAGTGTTTCCTGGTTGCACAATAATACCGTCCAAGCTTCTGATTCAGGCCGATGACAGGACCAGGCAGCTTCGCAAGTTGACTGTACCATTTGCACGCAAACTGAATTGGACACGTTTCGCACAGAGGGCTCCTGGCCGTGCAGTGATACCGACCGTGCAAGATGAGCAGGTGATGCATCTCCCCCCAATCGTCGACCGGAAGCAGGCGCTTCAGTTGGCGTTCAACATGAAGGGGGGTAGGGGCATCCGTTACCAGTCCTATTCTATGGGCGACACGGAATATGTGTGTATCAACGGCCAGAGTAGGAACGCCAAACGCGATTCCCGCTACGACTTGCGCAGTTTTATGACCCACACCAGCAAGTGTCTCCAACTTCTGTACAGTCTCGGGAATGCGTCCGTCGAAATTCTCCATGACCTGCCGAGCCATTTTCGCGAGATGTTTCGATTTGTTATTCGGATACGAAATGGATCGGATGAAAGGAAAGATCTGCTCGGGCTCAGCCTTGGACATTGACGCCGCGTCAGGAAAGGCCCGGAACAGCGCAGGAGTAACGGTATTAACCCGTTCGTCTGTACATTGCGCGGACAGCAGCGTGGCGACCAGCAGTTCAAACGGGTCGCCGTGATCCAGTTCAGTAGTCCGTTTTTCTATGACGCGGCGCAGCCCCTCATGTACGAGCGCTGCGCGTTCTTTTCGATTCAATCTTTCTTGCTACTGATTTTATGGTGATAATTCGATGGTGATGACTTGAGGGCGACAAGATACCTCCGATTGGTGAGGCGGCAACGGACTTGCGGCATTTTCACCAAGCAGTGGGTTTATAAGGCTGTGTTGATTCTGGGCGGCGCTTTCTTCATCGGTCATGGGACCGCGCGCGGACAACTGCCTGAAAACCTCTCCGGTGGCACCCGATTGTCGCTGATAACCGTGTATCCGGGTGACGAGATTTACTCTGCGTTTGGTCATAGCGCATTCAGATTCCAGGACCCGGGTTCGTACGACATCGTCTTCAATTATGGCACGTTCGACGCGGATGATCCAATGTTTGTAGCGAAATTCACGTACGGGAAACTGGATTATAAACTGAGTTACAGTTCGATGGGTGCTCTGCTCCGGAGTGCGGAAATTGAAACTCGAACCGTTGTCGAACAGGAACTGGATCTTTCGCCGAAATCGATTGCATCGTTATACGCTCGATTGCTTGAGAATTACAAACCAGAAAATCGATACTACAGGTACGATTTTTTGTTTGAAAACTGCTCTACAATACTTCGTGACTTGTTGGTAGACAGCTCGAATGATGTCGTTATTTTAGACTCCACATCAACACCTGCTCAGTCCTTCAGAAGCCTCCTGCAGCCCTATCTGAATGACCGACCCCTTTACGATCTGGGTATTTCCATGGTCCTCGGCTCGGCGGTAGATCGAGCGACTACGTATGATGAACGGATGTTTTTACCGATTGAATTGTTGAACGCATTTGCGTCGGCAAATGTGATCACCCGCAGCGACAGCACGCGGTATGTGCGCCCGCTGGTACCTGCAACCGTGACCCTCTATTCTGCCGGACCAACATCATTACCGGAGAATCGAGATCTCAGGCTCGTCTGGATTCTCGCCGGTCTGGGCGCATTGTGGATTCTGGGTGCCAGGCGGGTACGGGTCAGGGCAGCGGCCACGGAGGACCGGGCAGCAGCCGCGGTGGAAGGGCGTGAGCGCCGCCAGCGAGACATCGGTGATCGGATTCTGTTTGGAATTCTAGGTGTGGGTGGTGTGATATTTGCATTCGTGTGGTTCATCTCAGAGCATTCGGTTGGAACCCGAAACGCAAACCTCCTGTGGGCGCTCCCCACTCACCTGTTGGTCGCGATGGTTTGGAGGCGACTGAGTGCCCGGATCTGGCGGCCCTACTGGTTGTTCACCGGAACGCTGGTCGTGCTCGTTGTCGCCCTTCAGCCGTTTGTAGCCCAGCCAATCCACCCCGCTCTTTATCCAGTACTTCTGATCATCCTCTGGCGATGCTCAATTCTGATAAACTTCCACACACCGGTCACCCAGCTGTCCAATAATGAAGTTCGCTCAAGTTAATCGCGTCGTCCACCGTTACGTCCGACTTTTTGTCTTCTTTCCTTCAGGACTGACACTACTCGGCCTTTGGTTGACCGGCATCTATTTATTCCTGTTGCCTTATCTGACCAGGCGAAAGCGTCGCTTGAAAATGACGACGAGCCCCTGATGCTTATTTGATGGGCTCAAGGGCGGCGAAATCCTCGGCGGTGGCCGTTGATTTCTGATATTCCATCAGCATTTTCCACTCTCCTCCCTTTTTCACCAGGAGCCCCTCAAAGAAGATGTAATACTCGTTTAACTCTCCATCCTCAGGTTTAGCAGAGTAGTGGAATATCCCCGTTTCGTGCGCTGTGGTTTCGTCGGACAAGCGCTGCGAAAATCTGAACTCGACACTCGCCGCGACTTCGCCGGCTTTCGTTCGGTCGATATCGGGTTTCCACCCCTTCAAAGCAGATGCGATCGGATAAGAGGTTTCAG
>SMXK01000111.1 GCA_004356265.1 Bacteroidota bacterium | reverse complement strand
TGAAACTCTTAGTTTTAATACGTAAAAAATAGGTAGAAAGTAGACCTTTATGTTCATTAAACAGATCACCTGATCCTGCGATATTCTTCCGAATGAGCGACGCAAACAGACTGATATCAGAAAAAAGCCCTTATTTGCTTCAGCATGCCTACAACCCTGTGGATTGGTATGCATGGGGTGACGATGCGTTCAACGCCGCGCGGGAGCAAGACAAACCGATCTTTCTCTCAATCGGATATTCGACGTGCCATTGGTGCCACGTGATGGAGCGGGAATCTTTTGAAAACGAAGCCATCGCTCGCCTGATGAACGACACGTTCGTCTCGATAAAAGTCGATAGGGAAGAGCGACCTGACATCGATCATTTGTATATGAGTGTTTGCCAGATGATGCGGGAACGGTGTGGCTGGCCACTCAATATTGTTATGACGCCAGACGCCCGCCCGTTTTTTGCCACGACCTATGTACCACCGTCCACTCGGTTTCAGGTAGTCGGGATGGATGAGTTGATTCCTCGACTGAAACAAGCCTGGTTGGATAAACGGGAGGAGATAGATTCTTCTGCCAGGCATATACACGAATTGATCAAGCAGGCGGCTGGTGCTGAGTCAGGCCAGACAGGCGATCTCGGCTTCGATATATCCCCCAAACTTTTACTTGATGCCACGGCGCGTTTGAATGAGGAGTTCGATTCAGAGTATGGTGGATTCGGTTCAGCACCCAAATTCCCGATGGCGCACCATCTTTTGTTTCTGATGCAACAGTGGAGCCGTTCACCCGGGCAAAACATTGTTGACATGGTGAATAAAACGCTGGCCTCGATGGCTCGGGGCGGAATGTACGATCATGTTGGATTCGGATTTCACCGGTACTCGACAGATCGCGAGTGGTTTTTGCCCCATTTCGAGAAGATGTTGTACGACCAAGCGCTTCTGCTGATGGCATATGTAAAGGCAGCTCAAATATTACCCGAAGCTGGATTTGATCGGATAGCAAGAGAGATAGGCAAATTTGTGTGTACAGAATTGCGGGGTGAGACGGGAGCGTTTTATTCGGCCATCGACGCAGACAGCGAAGGGATTGAGGGTAAGTTTTACGTTTGGACCACCACAGAATTAGAAACCGTGCTTACCTCAAACGAAAGCGAATTTGTTCGAGCTCGGTTTGGCCTTCGAGACGAAGGGAATTTCGAAGAGGAGGCGCCGACAGGTCAACTGGACGGAGCCAATATATTCCATATCAAGCGGGAGTTGTCAGAGATGTCTTTGGCGGAACGCGCTGTTTGGGACCCGATCCGCCAGAAACTGTACAGCCACCGGTCTGAGAGAATTCATCCATTTCTGGATGATAAAATCCTGGCCGATTGGAACGGACTGATGATCGCAGCGCTCGCTCAATCAAGCATTCTCAGTGGAGCACAAGACAATTTGAGTCATGCAGTTGTCGCGGCGGAGTTCGTATTTACCGAAATGTACGCGGATGGGCGATTGTTCAGACGTTGGAAAGATGGCGAGGCCGCCATCGCAGGGACGGCAACAGACTACGTGTTTATGGCGCACGCAGCCATCGAGTTGTATCTGCACACCTTCGATGAGAAGTGGCTCGATCGGTCGTTAGAACTGCACGCTATATTGACCACACGGTTTTTTGACGAGGAAAAGGGGGGATACTTCATTACAGCCTCGGATTCTGAGTCACTTCTTGTGCGACAGAAGGATTGGCACGATGGCGCCATTCCATCGGCGAACTCGGTCGGATTCACAAATCTGATTCGTTTGGCACACATCACAGGAGATGACTTGCTGATGGAACAAGCACGAATGATACTTTCTTGTGTGTCGGAACGAGTTACATCCTACCCAACAGCTTTTACATGGCTTCTATCCGGACTTGATCATTTGCTCGGACCAGCCGTCCAGGTCGTGATTGTTGGCAAGCCAGATGCGCCTGACACTGTCCGAATGCATAAGGAACTGAGATCATTGTATGCGCCACATATCGTCGGCGTATTTGTATCCACCGTGTCTGAGTCGGACAGGATTTCGGAGCTCGCAGCATATACGAAGTCCATGAAATCGATTGGCGGAAAGGCGACAGCCTACGTTTGCGTTAATCATGTTTGCGCGCTACCTACTTCTGATGTTTCTGAGATGCGAAAGCTGATTCACGAGAGTATCCTGTCAGGCTGAAACGAAGCAGGCTAGCGTCCGTACAGCCCATTTATTCTTTATTTCTCCAGTTCATTCACACCACATTCCATGAATACTTCGGACGATACCCGTCGCAATTTTCTAAGGACATTTGCCATTGGAACTGCTGGTGTCGCATCATCCGTCGCTACCGTCGCAAGCGCGAAATCGGTGATTAATAAAGGCGCCGAGGAGATTATCGAATTCAGGAGGTCGTTCGGATATCTCTGGTCTCGAATCGCGTCGTATACAGTCGAGGTTGCAAATGCAATGCCCGAAGAACACTACGATTTCAAACCGGTACCTGAGGTACGCAGCTTCAAAGAAGAGATGTTGCACCTTGCGAATTCCGATTTCTGGATAAACAATTATTTCGGAGAGGGGAAGGGCACCGGGTCAGACTATGAAGCGAGTGGCAAATCTAAAGCTGACTGTGTCCGGCTCGTCGAATCATCTTTTGAGCATATGTCCGGACTGATCAGCGGGCTTTCTGACGCCGACCTGAAAACTCGAGTTGATACTTTCGCCGGTGAAATGACCCGAATGGATGTGCTCTGGTTCATGCGCGATCATATAACGCACCACCGCGCAAAATTGGTAGCATCCCTCCGATTGAAAGGAATTACTCCACCGTCTTACGTCGGAAGCTGACGCTAGACCAATCATCTGAATTCTGGCCGTCTCCATCATGCGCAGATTATTGTTCGCCATCCTGGTTATCGCATTTTCCCTGGCTAGCTGGCTTCTAGGCCCGGCGCCAGAGCCTGATACTGGACCAGAGCCGGAAACTGATCCAGAGACTGAAACTGTTTCTAAGAAAGACCTGCGCCGTCTCTTTGAGATCAGCCCGGCGGCTGGCGCAGATTCGGATCCCGAAATCCTGTTGGCACTCGCTGCGATTAGAGAGGAAGGGTTGAACCGTTCGCAAGTCATGATGATTGCTGAGCAATTGACAGATGAGTTTGGACCACGCCTTACAGGTTCGCCGAGTCTTGAGCGCGCTGGCGAATGGGCAATGCATTTCCTGGCTGACCGTGGCGCAAAGCGAGTCCATAAGGAAGGGTGGGACTTCGGCCATCCCGGGTGGGAAAACCAGCATCTCGATATTCATGTCGTCTCACCGGTACAGGAGCCATTAGTCGCGGAGGTATATGCGTGGACGCCGTCGACCAACGGCACAATTCGGGCTGATATCGTCCATCTGGATGTCCATGAGCCAATTACGTCCAGTAGACTGGAAGAATTATTGGCGTCGATCAAGGACAAGGTCCAGTCTAAGATCGTTTTTGTCGGAAATGGACTCGTTAACGTCTCCATCGATACAGATCCTTCGGCGCTGACTCCACGACACGTTGATGCTCGAATAATGGCTTTTCTGGTGGAGAATGGCGCTGCTGCACGGGTGAATTCGTCCGGCATGCCGGATGGCTTGATTCGGGCTTTCGGAAATCGAACCTATGATGTCAGTAAGGCCGTGCCGACCGTCATCCTCCGGACCGAAGATTTTGGTCGGTTGGTACGATTGCTCCGACGGGGACGTTCGGTACAACTTGAACTCGTCATTGAAAACCAAGTCTACCCGAGAGGTAAAACGGCGTTCAACTACATCGCAGAATTCGGAGGACAATCTAAATCCCACGAGTTAATAATGATGGGAGCACATCTGGACTCATGGCATGCGGCCACCGGTGCGACAGATAATGCGGCTGGATCTGCGATCATGATAGAAGCGATGAGAATTCTACTCGCCCTCGATCTTCAGACCGAACGAACCATCCGAATGGCATTATGGACGGGCGAAGAGCAGGGGCTTCTGGGATCGAAGGCGTATGTCCGGAGCCACTTTGGAACGGATGAAAACCCGGCGGCAGAATTCGAAGTGCTCGGTGGATATGTAAACGTTGATACGGGTACAGGTCGACTTCAGTCGGCACTTGTTTTTGGACCTGAATCGGCAGCTGATGTCTTATCTAGATTGTTTCGTCCCCTGAGTGATCTCGGAATATCGGGCGCGAAGGCGACAGACAGCCGGGTGACTGGCGGCTCCGACCATACCACATTTAATGCTGCCGGGTTGCCTGGCATCAGCATGGTTCAAGATCCAGTCCGGTACCGCACTCACACGTGGCACACGAACATAGATACGTACGAACAGCTTTTACCAGAGCACCTGAAGCAAGCGGCAGTCGTTGTTGCGTCAACAGTGTATCAGTTGGCGATGGAGGAACAAATGATACCTAGATTTTCCCCGCCGGATATGCCAACTCGCGTTCGGGAGTGGTGAGTTGGCGCCGGTTTTGATGCTGGTGCTGATGAGGGAGCTGACGCTTGTGCCGGTCCGTTGGACCCTCTCTACTTCACGTAGAATACAGGGTGACTGACCGCTGACGAAGACGTGCGAAATTCAATCAAGTACATCCCGGACGATTCCTCCGTTGGGCGCCAATCAATCGTATAAGCTCCAGCGCGATGCCAGGTGTCGTCGAGTACTTTCACGATCCGGCCAGCCAAATCAAGAACTCTGATCTGGACATGTGCTTCAATTCCGAGCGAATACTCGATGGTCGTCGTGTTTGGAAACGGACTGGGATAATTTCCGGCAACCGAAATTAGACTGACACGGGTTTGACCGGGTGAATGAGCAGGGCCGTCGTTGTTTTCTCCGCCGCGACCTAAAATACCGCGACCATTAAATGCTGCGATTACCGGAGCAGCGCAAGCGCCCGATTCACAACACGATAATGCTCCGTTTGCATCGATCACAGCACACTCGTTGACCGCCTGAATCAACGCAGCCCGGCCTTTTATGAACGACGGCGCCCGCTCAATTTCAAGATTGTTGAGCGATGAAATAACAAATGATAAAGAGTGGTCATTCTCGTCCGTACGATCGTAGTCCATCAGCGCCCCAGAGTAGATCATGGAGTTGTCGTAAATATTATTGATCGACACGTTATTGCCATTACCGACATAGTTTTCTTTCCCAAATCCCGACAAATGAGGTCTCGGGTCGGTCAGGTTTCGAGGTAGATTTTCCGTTACTCCTTGTGAAAAATAGGAACCGATCACTGGATATCGCCAGGATTCGAAATGTCCGAGTAATCTGGCGCGATACGCAACTCCCACGTAATCAGGGATCGCTTCTCCCATTACCCAGTGTTCTTTTGACCCGGCACCTAAATACGAACTTTCGTAGTGCCAGAACATCAGATTGTGCATCGCCTCATGGGCAATGATCGCGGATTCATAAAGTGCGTTTTCGAACGGGCCCGGCTCTATGCCGAAATACAAGGTATTGACCTCATAGGCAGCAAGAGATCCATATCCGGCTTTAGACAGCACCGAAATATCCATCTGGTAATCTTCAGGAATTCGCTCGTTCATCCCGGTATTCCGCATCAGAGTGATAAACCGGTCGACATGATAGTAGGCAGAGGCCTCATCAAAAAGTACTGTCGTTGGCTCCGCAGAAAAATCACCTGTCACGGACTCTGACCTGTCCATTCCGTCGGGAAGAACGCTGACTGATTTGCCCTCAAGAATAATGGGAACCTGGTTGCAAAGATTCTTGAGTTCAACGCGTACAGGTTCTGTATGGATTGGATTGGGGAGGTAGACGTTCCCGGTTCCGGTCCCGGAGTAGTCGCCCGATGGACAGCCTTTATTTAACCGTTCCTCCGGTAGAGTTCGTATCGAAGTTCGGCTAATTCCAGCATGTCCCGTTCGCCGAAGATTCGACGCAAGCGTTACGGCGGGATCATCGGCGGGGAAGAGAGTCAAAAAATACACGTACCATGACCGTTCGGAATTCTCATCGACAGAATGACCTGGAATTTTGTAACCTGTTACGGGAATTCTGCCGGGTAAACTGCCGCCAGAGGTAATATTCGAAGTAGACAGTACCGATTCGTCCACGTCAGGCGCCTGGTTGAGACCAATTACCAGCCGGCCACCTGATGAATGCCTGAAAAACACGCGAACACCCCCTGACGTCGAGTGCCGGGACTCAAACAACGTGTATTCTAGCTGGTCGATTTTAAGGTACTTCCCGTGAGTTTCTAAGAACTCAACCGCAGCATTTTCCGGGCTTCGGGCTAACATGGGTATCCGCATTCCCGATAAAACAACAGGTATACCCTTTTCAGAATCCAGTTCAGCGTATGAGCTGAATCTTATGTCGGATAAGAAGGTACCGGAATCGACCTGAGCGGCAGCGTTCGAAGTTGAGCCAAGAACAACGATAAGCAGCGCGAGGACGGATACAGCTTTGCAGACCTTGCATCTATTTTCCGTCGAAATCATCTTGTCCTGCGCAATGAGCATCGCCTGGCGGTATACTGAGATAGATATTGCCATCATAATAACTCAGAACTGCGCTTTAATGAAGAGTTCCCACCTTATTGGTTTTCTTGTCGCTCTAATTGCATCGTTACCCGTTGTCGCACAGGATTATCTGGACGATAGATATGGTCAATTGATTCAGGAATTTACGACCAGTCCACGTTTCATGAATGACCTTGTAGACCATCTTCCGGCTTCAGAAACGGTACCCTCGCCGCTCGAATTCTTTGGAACCATCATCGGTGACCCGACCGGTTTACACAACACAACCGAAATTTATCGCTACCTGCGTGCCGTGGCGGACGCATCCGACAGAGTCCAAATTCGATCAATTGGTACATCGGAGGAAGGCCGGGAAATGATTGAGGTGATTGTTTCATCTGTGGAAAACATGAGTGATCTGGATGCTAATCGGACGCGCTTAAATCGTCTCGCCGACCCTCGAACTCTGGAGGAGGATGAAGCACAGCAACTCATCGCGAGCAGTACACCGATATACTATATCACCGCCGGTTTACACTCACCAGAAACGGGCAGTCCGGAAATGGTCATGGAATTGGCCTACCGGCTCGCGGTGGGCGAGTCAGACATGATTCAGAGGATCCGGGAAAATGTCGTGCTGGTATTTACTCCGGTCGCAGAGCCTGATGGCCGTGACCGGGTTGTAGATATTTATAAGTACGCAGCGGCAAATGATAGCATCGGACCAAATTTGACGTACTGGGGAGCGTATGTGGCCCACGACAATAACCGTGATGGGTATGGACTCGCGCTTGCACTTACGCGAAATATTCTGGATTCGTTTACATATTGGAAACCGCAGGTCATGCATGATTTACATGAGTCTGCGAATTATCTGTATGTGTCTACCGGGTTGGGCCCATACAACGAACACATCGATCCGATCACGATTGACGAATGGCATAAGATCGCCTATGAAGAGGTCGCGGAACTGACGAAGCGCGACATGCCGGGAGTCTGGACCCATGCGTTCTATAACGGGTGGGCGGCCAACTACCTGATCTGGATAGCGAACACTCGTAACAGTACCGGGCGGTTCTACGAGACGCTGGGTAACTCTAAACCCGGTACGTACGAAAGGAAACTGAATAAATCGTCTACGTCACGGAAATGGTATCGCCCGAATCCACCGCTTGAAAAAGTTGATTGGTCACTCCGAAACAATACAAATTATATGCAGAGCGGAGTGCTCGTAGCATTGAATTATGTCGCTGAGAATGCAACAGATTTTGTAGAAAATTTCTATCTGAAGTCAAAAAGGTCGGTTCAAGCAGGAATGGATCGTGCACCTTATGCGTGGGTCATTCCAGAAGACCAACTGCGGACGGTTGGAACACGCGATTTGATTGATCTTCTCCGCCGGCAGGGCCTGGAAGTGCATCGCGCTACGGATGAACTCACATGGATGGACGATGAAACAGAGTTGAGTGCCTCGGCAGGATCGTACGTTATCC